>JBKBVY010000168.1:0-7632 GCA_046289335.1 Roseateles sp.
GACCAAGCCGCCTGGTCCGCCGTCAAACATGTTCAAGACCCTTCCAATGCTTGACTTTGAACACAGTTGCTCGGGGGCTGAGGCCGGACACAGGGCGTCCAGTGGACGACCTGTGCCTGCCGAAGCTCTGCGGCGTTGCCGCAGAGCGGTCCCGACCGGACGAGCCCGCGTTCAGCGGGGCTCGGGCGGGCGAGGGGCTACTTCAGCACCACCGCGTTGCGCCCGCCGCGCTTGGCCTCGTAGAGCGCCGTGTCGGCGCGGGCGATCAGCTCCTGCACGCTTTCATCGTCCGGCGACGCCAGGCTGACGCCCACGCTCAGCGTCAGCCGGCCCACCTCGGGGAACTCCGCCGCCGCCACCGCCGCACGGATCTTCTCGGCCGTCATGACGGCCTCCAGCGGCCCCGCCAGCTCGGGCAGCAGCACCGCGAACTCCTCGCCGCCGAAGCGCGCCACCACATCGGTCGCGCGCACCAGCGACTGCAGCATCTGCGCCAGCTGGCGCAGCACGGCGTCGCCCGCCGGGTGGCCGTACTGGTCGTTGATGCGCTCGAAATGGTCCACGTCCAGCAGCAGCAGGCCGTGCACCCGGCCATTGGCGCTGCCGTAGCGGCGGTCCAGCGCCAGCGCCTCGGCCAGCCGCGCGTCCAGGCTGCGGCGGTTGTGCAGACCGGTCAGCGGGTCGCGCGTGGCCAGGTACTCCAGCTGGGCATTGGCGGCCTGCAGCTCGGCGGTGCGCTGCCGCACCTGGGTCTCCAGCGTGGCATTGGCCTGCTGCAGCTCGTGCTCGGTCTGCAGCAGCGCGCTGGCCATGGACTGCATCGCGCGGCTCAGCCCCTCCAACTCGCGGGCCGCCGGCCGCTGCGGGAACTCGGGCACGCGGCGTTCGCGCCCCACACGCTCGGCCAGGCGGGCCAGTTCCTCCACCGGCCGGCTGAAGTGCCGCGCCAGCAACAGGGCCGCCAGCCCCAGCACGGTCGCCGTCAGCAGGCACAGCACGACCAGGTCGCGCCGCAGCGCCTGCACCGGCCGCAGCGCCTGCGCCATGGGCTGGCGCGCGACGATGCGCCAGCCCAGCTCGGCGCTGGTCCGGGTCTGCAGCGACGCCTCGCTGGCCAGGTAGGGCTCGCCGTGGAACACCAGCTCCCCCCGAAGCGGCCGTTGACCGGCTGCGGCAGCACAGCCACGCCGCCTTGCTGCGCCACCTTGAGCGCCTCCGCGTAGAGCACGCGGCCCTGCCGGTCCAGAATCAGCGCATCGATGCCGCCGCCCGGCAGCTGGCGGCGCACGACGCCCTCGACCAGACCGGTCACCCAGCGCCAGTGGGCATGGGCGCCCACCACGCCCAGCAGCCGGCCTTCGGCATCGCGGATGGGGGCAGCGAAGTCGATGAAGCGGGTCGGCTCGCCGTCCGGCACCGCCGGCAGCATGGTGGCCAGCAGCTTGGCCTCATGCACGTCGCCCACGAAGACGCGTTCGCGCGCGGCGATGAACCAGTCGCGCTGCGCCACCGAGCGGCCAGTCAGCATGCCGCCGGTGGCCTGCAGCACGGTGCCGTCCGGCGCAACCACGCCCAGCCAGGCGAACTCGTCGTGCAAGGCCTGGCGGCGCTCCAGCGACTCGCGCACGCGCGGCGAATCCAGCGGCCCGTCGACCAGGTGTGGTGCCACGCTGAGCAGCTCGACCTGGCGCTCGCGGTCGCGCAGCTGCAGGCTGAGCAGCTCGGCCGCGGCCTGGGCGGTGGCGCGCACGGCCGCCTGCTGGGCGGCGAACAGCTCGTCGGCGGCCAGCTTGCCGAGGTAGCCGCCCACCAGCGCCAGGATGGCCAGCGCCAGGCCGCCCAGCCACAGGCTGAACTGGCTGCGCAGCGTGGGCAAGGCACGAGACGGGGCGTCGGCAGGGGACATGGCAGGCACAGAAAGTGGGGCGGGGCAGCGGGCTCAGCCGGCCTGCGGCAGCGTAAGCCGCATCACGGTGCCGGCGGGCCCGGTGCGCAGCAACTCGGCGCTGCCACCGTGCAAATCCATCACCCGGCGCACGATGTACAGGCCCAGGCCGTGGGACGCCTGCGGTCCGCCGCCGCGCCCGCCGCGGGTGAACAGCCGGGGCAGCAGCTCGCGCGGGATGCCGGGGCCGCTGTCGGCCACCTCGAACTGCAGCGCCGCCGGCTCGTCGAAGTCCATCACATGCAGCAGCACGGGGCTGCCGCCCGGCGCGTACTTCAGCGCGTTGGACAGCAGGTTGCGCAGCGCCAGCCGCAGCAGGCTCATGTCCATCAGCGCCGTGCGCGTGGCGGTGTGGCGGTGCACCACCACGCGATCGCGCTGCTCGCGCGGCAGGTCGGCGATGGTGACGGCGATCAGCGTGTCGATGTCGGTGTCCAGCCGCTCGATGCGGCCGCCGCCGGCCAGCAGGCTGGCGGCGGCCAGCGTGTTGTCCACCCCGGCCAGCACCTGCGACAGCACGACCTGCGCCCGCGTGAGCCGCTGCTGGGCCTGCATCTCGCCGCGGCCGGCCAGGCTGGCGGCGGCGCCCTGCAGCGCGGCGCTGGCGTTGTTCAGCGGCTGGCGCACCTCGTGGGCCAGCACGTCCAGCATCTCGGAGCGCTCGCGCAGCAGCTGGTCCAGCGCCTGCACATGGCGCTCGGTCTGGCGGCGCATCTGCTGTTCGCGGGCCAGCTCGGCGCGGCGTTCGAGTTCTTCGGTGATGTCGTCCACCAGCGCCAGCGCCCGCAGCGGCCGGCCGTCGTCGTCGTACTCCGCGACGGCCGACACCAGCGCGTCGCGCAGCCGGCCGTCGGCCCCGATGAGCTGCACCGGGCAGTCGTCCACATGGCCGTCGCGCCACAGCGCCGGGCGGTGCACCTCGCGCACCTGCCGGGCCGAGTCGGGCGTCAGGAAGTCGTCGATGCTGCGCCCCAGCACCTCCTCGCGCCGGTAGCCCAGCCGCTCCAGCCAGCGGTTGGACACGCTGAGCACCCGCCCCTGCGGGTCCACCGAATGCATCAACGCCGGCGTGGACTCGTACAGCGCGCGCAGCCGCTGGCGGCTGCGCTCCAGCTCGACGGCGGCGCGGTGGTGTTCGGTGACGTCCTGCAGCGCCCCCACCAGCCGCACCGGCACGCCGTCCTGCCAGTCCACCTGGCCCTGGGCCAGCACCCAGATCTCGCGACCCGCGGCCGTCACCATCGGCAGCTCCAGGCTCCAGGGCTCGCCATGGCTGATGCCGCGCTGCACGGCCGCCTCGATGACCGGGCGCGCCTCGGGCTTGTAGTAACGGATGGCCTCGTCCAGCGTGGGCCGGTGGCCGGGAGGCAGGTCATGGATGCGGCAGGCCTGGTCGCTCCAGACGATCTCCTGCGTGGCCAGATCCAGGCTCCAGCCGCCGATGCCGGCGACGCGGCCGGTGCGGTCCAGCAAGGCCTTGCTTTCCAGCAGCTCGCGCTCGGCGCTCAGCCGGTCGGTCACGTCCTCGGCGATGCCGACGTAGCCCGCCGGCCGGCCCTGCGGCGTCAGCAGCGGCCGGGCCCGCATCCAGACCTGCCGGGCCGCCGCCTGCCCGGGGCGGCGCAGCCGGTAGCGCATCTCGAAGGGCTCGCCGCGGGCCACGCAGCGGCGCCAGTGCTCGCGCACCGAGGCCACGTCGTCGGCCGCCAACGGCGCCAGCCAGCCCTCGCCCAGCGCCGCCTGGGGCGTCAGGCCGCTGATGCGCTGCCACTGGGGGTTGGTGTAGGTGAAGCGGCCGTCGGTGTCCGCGCGGAACACGCCCAGGGGCACGGTCTCGGCCAGCACGCGCAGCGGCAGGTCGGCCACCGCCGCGCGCGCCTGCAGGCGCTCGCGCATCATCAGCGCCTCGGCGGCGGCGCCGGCCAGCCGCGTCAAGGCCTCGCGCTGCGCGTCGGTCAGCTGGCGCGGGCGGAAGTCCAGCACGCACAGCGTGCCCGGGTGGCTGCCGTCGTCCAGACGTATCGGCACGCCGGCATAGAAGCGCAGCGGCGGCTCGGCCAGCACGTCGGGGTGGGCCGCGAAGCGCGGGTCCAGCCGCGCATCGCCCACCTCGAACAAGCCGTCCGACTGCATCGTGTGCAGGCAGAAGGCCTGCACCCGGGCCGTTTCGCTGCGGCCGAAGCCCACGCTGGCCTTGAACCACTGGCGCCGCTCGTCCACCAGGCCCAGCAAGGCCACCGGCGTCTCGCACAGCTGCGCGGCCAGCGCCGCGAGGTGGTCGAACAGCGGCTCGGGCTCGGTGTCCATGACCTGCAGCGCCGTCAGGCGGGCCAGGCGCTGGTCTTCGTCGGAGGGCGAGGGAGGCATCACCATGACCCACAGCTTAGGCCCTGCCGTGCCCTCCGGCAGCCGGCCGGAACTGCGGCAAGATGACGGCATGGATGAGGTCGACGACTTGATCAGCCGGGTGAACGCGGGGGACGCGCAGGCGCGCGAGGCACTGTTCGCCACGGCCTACCCGGCGCTGCGCGAGCTGGCACGGGCCCGGCTGCGCGAGAGCGGCGGCCGCGCCGAAGGGCTGCACACCACCCAGCTGGTGCACGAGAGCTATCTGCGGCTGGCGCGCGGCACGCGGCTGCGCGCCGAGGCCGGCAGGCCTTTCTGCAGTTCGCGGCACAGGTCATGCGCGAGGTCATCGTCGACGCGTTGCGCCAGCCGCGCGCCGGCGAGACGCTGACGCTGGACGTCGCGCAGCTGGTCCGGCTGAGCGCGCTGCTGGACGAGGCGCTGGACCTGCCGCCCGCCGAACGCGAGGCCTGGCTGGCCGGGCAGCCGACCGAGCTGCGCGAGGAGCTGACGCGCATGCTGGCCGACCAGGACCGCCTGGCCGACGGCACGCTGGCCACGCTGCCGCGCCTGGCCAGCGAGCTGCCCAGCGCGCGGCCGGGCGAGCAGGTGGTCCCCTACCGGCTGATCCGCGAGATCGGCCAGGGCGGCATGGGCTCGGTATGGCTGGCCGAGCGCGCCGACGGCGCCTACGACCGCCGCGTGGCCCTCAAGCTGCCGCGGCGCGCCTGGAGCGAGGCGCTGGCCGAGCGGCTGCAGCCCGAGCAGCGCATCAGCGCGCGGCTGGAGCATGCCCACATCGCGCGGCTGTACGACGCCGGCCGCGACGCCCAGGGCCGGCCCTTCATCGCGATGGAGTACGTGGCCGGCCAGCGCATCGACCAGCATGTGCGCGAGCAGCGCCTGCCGCTGCGCGCCGTGCTCACGCTGATGCTGCAGGTGATGGGCGCGGTGGCCTATGCGCATGCGCAAGGCGTCATCCACCGCGACCTCAAGCCCAGCAACGTGCTGATCGCCGCCGACGGCACGCCGCGGCTGCTGGATTTCGGCATCGCCGAGCTGCTGGGCGAGGCGGCCGGCGACGCCGCGCCATGCGGCGCCCGAGCAGGTCGAGGGCAGCCGCGCCGACGCGCGCTCCGATGTCTACAGCCTGGGCGTCATGCGCTACCAGCTGCTCACCGACCGGCTGCCGCTGGCCGGTGAGACGCCCGCCCTGCCCGGCCTGACGCGGCCGGCGCGCGACGAGCTGCAGGCCATGCTGGCCCGCGCGCTGCAGCCCGACCCGGCGCGGCGCTGAAGGCGCTGCCGCAGGCCTGGTTCAAGCCCGGCAGCGACCGCATCAGCCAGTACGGCGCGCAGGTGGTGCTGGCCATCCGCGGCGAGGCGCGCTGCGCGCTGAAGCAGTGGGCCGCCGGCGCCGCCGACCTGGCGCAAAGCCTGCAGCTGGCGCGCAAGGTGCGCGTGGACAGCGGCGCCGACAACCCGGTGCTGGCCCGGCTGATGGGCGCGCAAGGCCTGTGCGAGCTGGGCGCCGGCCGCCGCGGCGCAGCCCGAGGCCGCGCCCTACTTCAGCGCGCCGGTGCGGCGGCTGGCCGAAGCGCTGAACCACTGAGATCGGGGGGGCTGCCGGGCCGGGGCCGTCATGGCTTTGTCACGGCGGCTGCGGAGCATGCGCGGTTTTGAACCACCCGCCCCCCGCCATGACCCACAAGCTCAAGCTCCCGGCGCTCGTCGCCGCCCTCGCCCTGGCCGCCGGCAGCGCGCAGGCCGGCCTGCTGGACGGCGCCAGCCAGGTCTGGAGCAGCACGCACACCGGTGCGCCGGCCGGCTTCCTGTCGGAGATCGTCGCCTTCGACGGCGTCACCAAGACGCTGTGGGTCTCGGGCGTCAACGGCGTCAGCGTGCTGGACGCCAAGACGGGCGCGGCACTGAGCTTCATCGACACCAGCGCCTGGGGCTCCATCAACAGCGTGGCCATCCACAACGGCGTGGCCGCCTTCGCCATCGAGTCCGCCAACCGCACGCAGCCGGGCCTGGTGCAGCTCTACGACACCAGCAGCCGCAGCCTGCTGGCCGGCAACAGCAGCATCGCCGTGGGCGCCCTGCCCGACATGCTGACCTTCACGCCCGACGGCAGCCGCCTGCTGGTGGCCAACGAGGGCACGCCCAGCACCTATGGTTCGCGCATCGGCAGCAGCGTGCCGCGCAACTACGGCGCCGCGCCCAATGACCCGGTGGGCAGCGTCAGCATCATCGACATGGCCAGCCGCACGGTGGTCAGCACGGCCACGCTGGCCGGCGTGGCGCAGACCGGCAGCCACATCCGCAGCAACACGGGCATGGACTTCGAGCCCGAGTACATCGCCGTCAACAAGGCCGGCACCCAGGCCTATGTGAGCCTGCAGGAAGCCAACGCCATGGGCGTGCTGGACCTGGGCAGCGGCCAGTTCACCAAGGTGGTGGGCCTGGGCGCCAAGGACTTCTCGCTGCCCGGCAACAGCGTGGACACGCTGAACAACGGCGTCATCAGCTTCCAGTCGGTGGCGGCCAAGGGCTTGTACATGCCCGACGGCATGGCCAGCTTCACGCGCGGCAGCAAGACCTATGTGGTGATGGCCAACGAGGGCGACTTCCGCGAGGACGACGGCGACCGCTCCGCCGCCAGCAGCCTGGGCGCCACCGGCGTGCTGGCCAACCTGCGCGTCTCCAACACCGACTCGTCGGCCGGCAATCTGTACGCGGCCGGCGCACGCTCCTTCTCCATCCGCGACACCGACGGCAACATCGTCTACGACAGCGGCGACATCCTGGACATGCAGGCCGCGGCCGCCGGCCTCTACAACGATGGCCGCAGCCGCGACAAGGGCGTGGAGCCCGAGGGCGTGGCGCTGATGGAGATCGGTGGCAAGACCTTCGCCTTCATCGGCCTGGAGCGCACGACGACCGGCGCCGTCGCGGTGTTCGACATCGACGTCAACGACCCGAGCAAGACCAGCTTCGTGCGCCTGCTGACGATGAACGGCCAGATCGCGCCGGAGGGCCTGACCGGCTTCACGATGGACGGCATGCACTACCTGGCCGTGTCGGCCGAAGGCGCCGACGGCGTGGGCGCCGGCACGGCGCTGTTCGCGCTGGCGCCGGTGCCGGAGCCCAGCAGCTACGCGATGCTGCTGGGTGGCCTGGGCCTGCTGGGCTGGCTGGCACGGCGCCGCAAGGCGTCGACCCCTCGTCTGGTCGCACCCCGCTGAACGCGGTGCGCCCAGCCGGTCCCCCGAGCAACTGTGTTCAAAGTCAAGCATTGGAAGGGTCTTGAACATGTTTGACGGCGGACCAGGCGGCTT
>JBKBVY010000169.1:0-7530 GCA_046289335.1 Roseateles sp.
GCGCTGAAGCGCTGGATCGCCATCCGGCCCACCAACGCGCTGACCGTGCTCGACACGCATGACGGCATCGGCATCATCGACATCGGCGCCGATGCCAGCGACCGCGCGGCCCACCCCGGCCTGGTGCCGCCCGAGGAGCTGGATGCGCTGGTGGAGCGCATCCACGCAGCCAGCGGCGGCCAGAGCCGCCAGGCCACGGGTGCTGCGGCCAGCAACCTCGACCTCTACCAGGTCAACTGCACGTTCTTCGACGCGATGGGCCGCGACGAGACGGCCTATTTGCTGGCCCGCGCCGTCCAGTTCTTCCTGCCCGGCGTGCCCCAGGTCTACTACGTGGGCCTGCTGGCCGGTCACAACGACATGGAGCTGCTGGCCCGCACCCAGGTGGGGCGCGACATCAACCGCCATTTCTACAGCGAGGAGGAGATTGCGCGCGACTGCGAGCGCCCGGTGGTGCGCAAGCTCATCGAGCTGATCCGCCTGCGCAACCGCCATCCGGCCTTCGGCGGCAGCTTTGCCGTGCTGCCCGGCGACGACCACGTGCTGAGCCTGCGCTGGCAGAGCGGCCCGCACTGGGCAGCGCTGCGGGTGGACTTCGCCACGCTGGCCCACGAGCTCAGCCACAGCCTGGACGACGGCGGCAGCGCCACGCTGGCGCTGGGCTGATTCAGGCGGCGGCCGGCAGCCAGGCCGCCAGCAGCGCATGCAGGTCGTCCGGCGCCAGCGGCTTGCGCAGCACCAGCAGGCCGTCTTCTTCGGCCTGGCGCAGCTCGGCTGAGTCGAACTCGCCGCTGACCATCGCGCCGCTGGCCTGCGGAAAGCGCTCCAGCAAGGCCTTCAGCACGTCCACGCCGTTCTCGCCCGAGCGCAGGCGCTGGTCGCACAGGATGGCGTCGGGCACGAAGCCGTCGTCCAGCAGCGCCAGCGCCTCGGCCGCGTGGCCGGCGTAGCGGCCGTCCAGTCCCCAGGCCGAGAACAAGGCCTGCCAGGCCAGCCGCACCTGCGGGTCGTCGTCGATGACCAGGCAGCGGCCGGCCAGCGCACGGAGTGATGCCGCGGGCGTCTGGGCGGACAGATCGGCCGGTGGCGTGCCGCCGGGCGGCAGCTGCAGCCAGAACACCGAGCCGCGGCCCAGCCGCGAGCGCAGGCCCACGCGGGCCTCCAGCAGCGCGGCGCAGCGCTGCACCACTGCCAGGCCCAGGCCGTGGCCGGCGCTGTCCACCCGCCAGGCATGCTCGCTGCGGAAATAGGGCGAAAACACGCGCTGCGCGTCGGCCTCGGCAATGCCCACGCCGGTGTCGGCCACCCGCACCTGCCACTGGCCCTGGCGTGGCCGCAGGGCCACCAGCACGCCGCCGCGCTCGGTGTAGCGCACGGCGTTGTGCACCAGGTTGTTGAGGGCCTGGCGCAGCAGCAGCGGGTCGGCGCGCACCCACACCGGCGCGGGCGGCAGGCGCAGCCGCAGCGCAATGCCGCGCAGGCCCGCCTGGCCCCGGAACAGCGCCACCACGTCGCGCAGCAGCGCGCCCAGGTCCACCCAGTCGCGCTGCGGCTGCAGCGCGCCGGACTCCATGCGCGTCAGGTCCAGCAGCGAGGTGAACATCTGGCTCATGGACGCCATGCCGTGCTTGAGCTCGCTGATCAGCGGCTGCAGCGCCGCGTCGCGGTTGCGCTGGGCCAGCGCCTCGGCCAGCAGGCTCAGCGCATGCAGCGGCTGGCGCAGATCGTGGCTGGCGGTGGACAGGAAGCGGTTCTTCTCCATCAGCGCCGCCTCGGCGCGCTGCTGCGCCTCTTCCAGCCCCTCGATGAGCCGCTGGCTGCGCGCCTCCAGCCGCAGGTGGTCGACGAAGAAGCGCTGCGCATCCAGCGCATCGCGCACGACCGACAGCGCGAACAGCGCGCTCAGCGGCAGCAGATAAGGCCAGTGTGCCGCGTCAGCCCCAGCTCGTCCGGCGTGACGGCCCATTCGCGCGCACCCGGCGCGGCCGGCTGCGGCGCCTCGGCGAACCAGCTGCCGCCCTGCAGCACCGCGTCGAAGGCCGCGCGGAACTGATCCGGCGGGCATTGCTTGTGCACAAAGCCCTGAGCGCCGGCGCTGCGGGCGCGCTGCTGCACCTGCGGGTCGTCGTCGCCGCTGATGGCCAGCCAGGGGCAGGCCAGGCCGGCGGCGCGCCAGGCGGGCATGGCCGTCAGGCTGTTGGCGTCGGCCAGCCACACGTCGGCCACCAGGATGGCCGGATCGGGCAGCTCGCCCAGCAGCTGCGCGCCGCTGTGCACACAGGCCAGCTGCAGCTCGGGATGCACCGCCTGCAGGAACTGGGCGATGCCGCTGGTGACCAGCGGGTGGTCGTCGAGGACGATGGCGGTACGTGGGGCCGGCATGGGGGAGGGGAGGGAACAGAGGCGCGGCCGAAAGTGGACCACAGCCGGCCCCGCTGGCAACCCGACTTCGGTCGGGATGCGCAAGCCGGGCGGTCTGCCTATCGTGCGGGCTCTCCGCCACCGACGGCCTGCCACCCACCGCCATGAACCTCGCCCAACCCCTGATCGCCGCGCTGCTGGCTGCACTGCTGCCCGCCCATGCCGCTCAACAAGCCCGCCAGCTCAGCATCGAGCTGCAGGTGCAGGGCGAGGAGGGCTGGCAGGACAACGGCAGCTGGGAGAAGGGCCAGATCAGCCAGCGCTTCGCGGTCACGACCACGCTGTACTCGGACGGCGGCCTCAGCCCGGTGAATCCGCTCGACCCGCAGGCGCGCCAGCAGGCCGAGCAGCGCGTGCAGACCCAGCAGGCCCAGGTGGCCGCCGCCCAGCGCCGCCAGCGCGCGCTGGCGGCCGCCGGCGGCCTGCCCGACGCCGCCACGCAGCAGCAGATGAACGCCGCCATCGCCAGCGCCTACCAGCGCTGCGGTGGCAACGAGGCCTGCATCCGCCAGGCGGTGATGGCCGCGGCGCCGCAGCTGATGGCCCCGCCGCCGGGTGTCAGCATGGCGCCCGGCGCCGAGCTGGCCGGCGTGGCCGCGCGCGCCGACGCGACCGAGATCTACCAGCCCTGGGTGAGCGAGGACGCCTGCCCCGGCAGCCTGGTCGCGCGCCGTGACGACAACGCCCAGGGCCTGATCAGCGACGTGGGCGCGGCCCGGCCGCGCCTGGCGCGCGTGCAGCTGGACGAGAGCGGCGCCCGCGCCGGCCTGTGCCACGGCTATGCGATGACCATCGTCGACACCCGCGCGCAGCGCCTCTTCATCGAGAGCTTCGCGCTGCCGCCGCTGCGCGCCAGG
This sequence comes from Roseateles sp., assembly GCA_046289335.1. GTDB lineage: Bacteria > Pseudomonadota > Gammaproteobacteria > Burkholderiales > Burkholderiaceae_C > Pelomonas. Next base: position 3,279 of record JBKBVY010000169.1, read on the forward strand.
CGCAGTGCCACCGGCGTGCAGGGCGAGACCACCGTGGAGGCCTTGCCCGCGCAGATCCGCCAGTGGGCCGACGCCCAGCTGCGCGGCGTGCCGCTGACCGGCCAGCGCACGGCCACGCTGACGCTCACGCAGCCGCTGGTCGTCTCGAACGGCAGGCACTACGCCGGCCGCGTGACCGTGACGCTGAACTGGCGCTTTGCCTGAATCCCTTCCCCACCCACTCCCACCGTTGAACCATGCGCATCCGTTTCCCGACCACTGCCCTTGCCACCTTGCTGCTGTGCGGCGCCGCCCAGGCCGCAACCAGCACCTTCGACCATGACGCCGAGGGCTGGACCGCCGTCGGCGACAGCGAGGGCCCGCTGGAATGGTCCGCCACCGGCGGCAACACCGGCGGCCATGTGCTGATCGACGACCTCACGGTCGGCGGCTTCACCTACTTCATCGCGCCCAAGGCCTTCCTGGGCAACCAGTCCGCCGCCTTCGGCACCGCGCTGGGCTTCGACCTGATGCAGGTCTACACCGGCCGTCCCAACCAGGTGAACCAGCCCGACGTGATCCTGCAGGGGGGCGGCCTGACGCTGGTCTACGACACGGCCACCAACCCGGCCAACGGCTCCTGGTCGTCCTACGCCGTGCCGCTGCGGGCCGGCCAGTGGCGGCTGAACTCGCTGACCGGCGCGCTGGCCACCGACGCCCAGATGCGCTCGGTGCTGTCCAACCTGACGGCGCTGAAGATCCGCGCCGAGTTCCAGTCCGGCAGCGATGTGGGCCACCTGGACAACGTCAGCCTGGTGCCCGAGCCCTCGGCGTCACTGCTGATGGCCGGCGGCCTGCTGGCGCTGGTGGGTTGGTCGCGCCGCTGGCGCGCCCGCAGCGCCTGAGACGTTCAGCGCCATCCGCCCAGGATGGCGCCCATCGCCGTGAAGGCCACCACCTGGTAGCCGCTGTTGATCAGCCACAGCTTCAGCGAGCGCTGCTCGAACAGGTAGATGACGCCCAGCGACATCGCCACCCAGCCCAGCCCGGTGGCGGCGCCGGCGAACAGTCCGAAGGCCAGCGTGCCCTTGGCGCCCAGGAAGGCCGCGAGGTTGAAGGCCATCACCAGCGCGGCCAGCGCCGACAGCCCGAACGTACGGGCCAGCGGCGCCTGCTGCGCCTGCGCCTCGCTGAGGCCGGCCTCGCGCAGCCACACCTTGGCGAACAGGATGGGCGAGTACCAGAGCCCGCCGATGGCGAAGTACACCAGCGCCGCGGCGGCGATGGCCAGGTAGTTAAAGTGCAGCGATTCCATGCAAGGCCTCTTGCGGTGAGGGGATGGGCGGCAATGCTGGCCGTGCCGCCCCGGCGCCGCCAGGGCCTCGGCGCCGAAACAGGACATCCGCTTGCCGAACCCCGACCCGGAGGCGCCCAACCCGCCTGTGCGCCTGGACGACCGCCTCGCGATGACGCTGGGCAGCCTGGGCTTCGGCCTGGCCATTGCCTGGCTGACGGGGCTTTACGGGCCACTGGGGCCGCGCGACGGCGTGTTCTGGCTGGGCTTGTTCGGCTTCATCGCGCTGGCCCTGAGCATCTGGGCCGGCAACCGCTGGCTGCTGTTCAAGCAGCGCCAGCATTTCGACTGGTTCCGCCACCCGCTGCGCAAGCTGCTGATGCTGGTGGTGGCCAATGTGCTGTACACGGCGCCCGTCACGCTGCTGGGCCTGCTGGCCTGGTATGCGGTCGCCGGCCTGCCGGTGGACGCCGGCACGCTGCAGGTCGTCACGCTGACCAATGTCATCTGCGTGCTGTTCGTGACCCATGGCTATGAGACGCTGTTCCTGATCCGCGAGCGCGAGTCCGACCTGCTGCGCGTGGAGCGGCTGCAACGGCTGCGCGCGCAGGCCGAGCTGGGGGCGTTGAAGGCGCAGGTCGACCCGCACTTCCTGTTCAACAGCCTGAACACGCTGGGCCACCTGATCCAGTCCGACCCCGCGCGCGGCCGCGAGTTCTGCGACACGTTGGCCGAGGTCTACCGCTATGTGCTGGACGTGCGCCAGCGCGACCTGGTGCCGCTGGCCGAGGAACTGGCCTTTCTGCGCCGCTATCACCGGCTGCTGGAGCTGCGCTTCGGCGCCGCGCTGCCGCTGCACGCCGAGCTGGACGGCGTGGAGCGCTGGCGCATCGCGCCGCTGGCGCTGCAGACGCTGCTGGAGAACGCGGTCAAGCACAACCAGGCCAGCGCGTCGGCGCCGCTGCCGGTGCGGCTGTCGCGGGCCGGGGCGATGCTGACCGTGGCCAACCCGGTGCGGCCGCGCCGCAGTGCGCTGCCCTCGGCCGGCGTGGGGCTGGCCAACCTCGACGAGCGCTGCCGGCTGCTGACCGGCCGGGCGCTGCAGGTGCGGGAAGGCGATGGCCGCTTCGAGGTGGGCGTGCCTCTACAGTCCGCGCCATGAAGGTCTTCATCGCCGAGGACGAGCCGCCGGCCCGCGAGCGCCTCATCGCGGCGCTGGCGCGCATCGCGCCGCAGCTGTGCGTCGTGGGCCATGCCGACAGCGTGAAGGCGACGGCCGCCTGGCTGGCCACGCAGCAGCCGCCGGACCTGCTGCTGCTGGACATCCAGCTCAGCGACGGCCTGTCGCTGGAGCTGTTCGACGAGCGCGAGCTGGCCGTGCCCGTCATCTTCACGACGGCCTACGACCAGTTCGCCATCGCAGCCTTCCGCGCGCTGGCGGTGGACTACCTGCTCAAGCCGGTGGACGAGGCTGCGCTGGCGCGGGCGGTCGCCAAGGCCGAGAGGCTGCGGCGCGGTTTCGGCAGCGACGTGATGGCCGTGCTCACCGAGCTGCAGCGGCCACGTGGGCGGCAGCGGCTGCTGGGGCGCCAGGCCGGCGTTTTCCGTGCCTTCGGCGTGGACGAGCTGGCCTATGTCGTGTCGCTGGACAAGCTCAGCCATGCGGTGCTGCTGGACGGCAGCCGGCTGCTGCTGGAGACGCCGCTGGCCGAGCTGGAGGGCCAGCTCGACCCGGCGCAGTTCTTCCGTGCCAGCCGCCAGATGCTGGTGGCGGCACGCGCGGTGGCGGGCTTCGCGTCGGCTGGCAAGGGGCGGCTGCGGCTGCAGCTGCGGCCCGGGCTGGGCGAAGGCGACTGCTTCGTGAGCCAGGAGCGCGCCGCGGCCTTCAAGTCCTGGTTGACGGGTTAAGCTGATCGCATCCTCGGAGATCCACCCATGCGTGCCGCCTTCAGCCTGCTGGCCCTGGTCATCGTCGCGGCGCTCGTGCTGTCGCTGGTCAAGCGGCAGTCCGGCTCGCTGAGGCCGCCGGCTGCGGCGTCGGCGCCCGCGGCGACACCGCAGCCGCAGGCCGTGGGCCAGCAGGTGCAGGGCAGCCTGGACGAGGCCGCCCGGCGCACCGCCGAGGCGGCGTCCGAAGCGGCGCGGTGATGCCCGGCCACAAGCTCTTCTTCGCGCTGCGGCCCGACGAAGAGACGGCCGAGCGCATCGCCCGCGTCGTCACCGCCGCGCATGAGGCGCGCGGCCTGCCGGCCCGGCTGCGGCCCAGCCGCATCTTCCACATCACGCTGCACTACTTCGGCTACAGCGACGGCGAGCCCGAGGCGCGACTCGTCGAGCTGGCCGCCAGTGCGGCCGCCGAAGTGAACCGGCCGGCCTTCGATCTGTCGTTCGACCACCTGGCCAGCTGGGGCGACGGGCGCACCGCACGGCATCCCTTCGTGCTCACCGGCGGGCAGGGCCTGGAGCTGGTGCGCGAGCTGCGCGATGCCCTGGTCGCACGCCTGGTGGCGCACGGCATGGCAAGGCCGTCGCGCGACTACGAGCCGCAACTCACGCTGCGCTACGACAAGCAGTCCTGCCCGGCGCCGGCCGTGCCGCGGATGACGCGGGCCAGTTCGGCACGGGTCTCGGGGGCGGGGTCCAGCATCTCGCTGAACTCGCCGTACTTCTTCTCGGCCTCCTCGTAGCCGAAGGCGCCGTGCAGGCGGTTCAGGTTCCAGCGCGCCACCAGCGGCCCCGGCCACAGCGCGCGCAGCAGCGGCAGCTGCTCGGCCAGCGGCGGCAGCTTGGGGTGCAGGCTTCGGAGCGTGGGCGGCAGAGATCCAGGCCCGCGTTGACCCCGAGACCGGGGCGAGGCAAGGCGCGGCGCGCAGCCCATGCTCAGCGCCTGGGCCAGCGGCGCAACGCGGAATCGCCCCGGTCTCGGGGTCAACCCGCAGGGCCGGGGGGGGTTTGGGAGCCCACCGGCGGTGACCGAAC
>JBKBVY010000170.1:0-7395 GCA_046289335.1 Roseateles sp.
GATGCTGGACCGCGTCGGCCTCGGCGCGCGGCTGCAGCACCGGCCGGCCGAGCTGTCCGGCGGCGAGCGCCAGCGCGTGGCCATTGCGCGGGCGCTGGTCACGCGGCCGGCCTGCGTGCTGGCCGACGAGCCCACCGGCAACCTCGACCGCGACACCGCCGATGCCGTGTTCGCGCTGATGCTGGAGCGCGCCCGCGAGCAGGGCACGGCCTTCATCCTCGTCACCCATGACCGCGACCTCGCGGCGCGCTGCGACCGGCAGCTGTGCCTGGTGGCGGGTCAGTTCCAGTCCTGAGTTCCATGACCACCCCTCGCTTCATCCTCAAGCTCTCCTGCCCCGACCGAGCCGGCATCGTGCACGCCGTCACAGGCGTGCTGCTGCGCGAGGGCGGCAACATCCTGACCTCGCACCAGCACGGCGACGCGGACCATGCACGCTTCTTCATGCGCATCGAGTTCGAGGCTGCCGCCGACGAGGCGGCGCTGCAGGCTGCCTTCGCGCCGCTGGCCGAGCAGTTCGCGATGGACTGGGAGCTGGTGGCCCGCAGCCGCAAGACGCGCGTGCTGCTGCTGGTGTCCAAGCTGGGCCACTGCCTGAACGACCTGCTGTTCCGCGTGCAGACCGGGCACCTCAATGTCGAGATTCCGGCCATCGTGTCCAACCACCGCGACTTCTACCAGCTCGCGGCCTCGCACAACATTCCCTTCCACCACTTCCCGCTGCTGGGCGGCACCGACGCGCAGAAGGCCGCGCAGGAGGCCAAGATCCGCGAGGTCATCGCCGAGAACCGCATCGACCTGGTGGTGCTGGCGCGCTATATGCAGATCCTGTCGCCCGAGCTGTGCGCGGAGTTGAGCGGCCGGGCCATCAACATCCACCACAGCTTTTTGCCCAGCTTCAAGGGCGCCAAGCCCTACCACCAGGCCTACGAGCGCGGCGTGAAGCTCATCGGCGCGACCGCCCACTACGTGACCAGCGACCTGGACGAGGGCCCCATCATCGAGCAGGAGGTCGCGCGCATCGACCACAGCATGCCGCCCGAGCAGCTGGTGGGCATAGGCCGCGACATGGAGTGCGTGGCCCTGGCCCGCGCCATCCAGTGGCATGCCGAGCACCGCGTGCTGCTGAACGGCAACCGCACGGTGGTGTTCCGCTGAAAGGGCGCGGCAGTGTGGACGGACACCCACTGCCACCTGGACGCGGCCGAGTTCGACGCCGACCGTGATGCGGTCGCCGCCCGGGCGCGGGCCGCGGGCGTCACGCAGGTCGTCCTGCCGGCCGTCGAGGCGGCCAATTTCGACAGCGTGCGCCTGCTGGCCATCCACCACGGCTGGACCTACGCGCTGGGCATCCATCCGCTCTACGTGATGCGCGCCGCCGAGGGCGACCTCGCGCGGCTGGCCGAGGCGCTGGCCACCCATCACATCGACCCGCGGCTGGTGGCCGTCGGCGAGATCGGCCTGGACTTCTTCGTCGCCGGCCTGGACGCCGCCACGCAGCAGCGCTTCTACGTCGAGCAGCTCAGGCTCGCCCAGCGCTTCGGTCTGCCGGTCATCCTGCATGTGCGCCGCAGCGCCGACCAGCTGCTGGCGGGCCTGCGCCGCGTGGGCTTCACGCAGGGCGGCATCGCCCATGCCTTCAACGGCAGCGAGCAGCAGGCGCGGGCCTTCCTGGACCTGGGCTTCAAGCTGGGCTTTGGCGGCACGCTGACCTTCGAGCGCGCGCTGCAGATCCGCCGCCTGGCCACCACGCTGCCGGAGGACGCGCTGGTGCTGGAGACCGACGCGCCGGACATCCCGCCGCACTGGCTCTACAAGACCGCCGAGCAGCGCGCCGCGGGCGAGACCGCGCGCAACGAGCCGGCCGAGCTGCCGCGCATCGCCGAAACCCTGGCGGCGCTGCGCGGCTGGACGCTGGCGCGCACGGCCGAGATCACGGCCGCCAATGCCTGCGCGGCCTTGCCGCGGCTGGGCCGCCTGGCATCGTCATGACCCTGCCGCCGCGACTGGTGGGCCTGGCGCCGGTGTGGGATGCGCGGGCGCGGCTGCTGGTGCTGGGCAGCTTTCCCGGCGCGGCCTCGCTGCAGGCGGCGCAGTACTACGCCCATCCGCGCAATGCCTTCTGGCCGGTGATGGCGGCGCTGCTGGCGGTGGAGGCGCTGCCGGCGATGGCTTACGAGGCGCGGCTGCAGGCCTTGCGCGATGGCGGCGTGGCGCTGTGGGATGCCGTGGCCGAATGCCGGCGCCAGGGCAGCCTGGACACGGCCATCGAGGCAGCCGCGCCCAGCGATCTGGCCGGCCTCGTCGCGCGGCTGCCGGCGCTGCGCGCCATTGCCTGCAACGGCGCGCTGGCGCATCGGCAGACGCTGCTGGCCCTGCCGTCCCCCGGCGTGCCGGTGCTGCGCCTGCCCTCCACCAGCCCGGCGCATGCCGGCCTGCGGCTGGCCGACAAGATCGCCGCCTGGCGCGCGGCCTTGGCGCCGCATCTGTGCTGACCTGGGATGATGGCCGCATGACTTCCAAAGCCAAGACCTGGGCGCCCGCGACCCTGAGCGAGTTCGACGGCGTGCGCTTCCTGCACCTGGACTCCATCTGGGTGCAGGGCGCCATGCGCATCCGCAAGCCCGACCAGCTGGAGCTGGAGTACATCCAGCGCATGTGTGCCTGGATGCTGTGGCGCGAGCCGACCGAGCTCGGCCAGGGCCATGCGGTGCAGCTGGGCCTGGGCGCGGCGGCGCTGACGCGCTTCTGTCACGGGCAGTTGCGCATGAAGACCACGGCCGTCGAGCTCAACCCCGAGGTCATCGCCGCCTGCCGGCAGTGGTTCCGCCTGCCGGCGGACGACGCGCGGCTGACGGTGGTGAACATGGACGCCGAGGATTGGGTGAAGGACGACGCCCATCTGCAGACCGTGGATGTGCTGAACGTGGACCTTTACGACCACGAGGCCGCCGGCCCGGTGCTGGATGACGAGGCCTTTTACGCCGCTTGCCGCGGCGTGCTGGCCGATGGCGGGCTGATGACGGTCAACCTGTTCGGCCGCAGCGCCAGCTTCGCCCGCAGCGCGCTGCGCATCGCGCGTGCCTTCGGCTCGGACCAGGTCTGGAGCCTGGCGCCCACCAAGGAGGGCAACACCGTGGTGGTGGCGGCCCGGGGCGTGCAGGTGCCGCATCGCGAGGTGCTGGAGCAGCGCGCGGCTAACATCGAATCGCGCTTCAAGCTGCCCGCGCACAAGTGGCTGCGCCTGGTGCGCCCGCTGCCGATGAGCATCCTCAACGCCCTCTGACTGCATCTCCCGATGTCCACCAAGCCCAAGCCCCTGGCTCCCGCCTCCAAGTCCGATGGCCGCCTGGAATGGCGCACGCTGCTGAAGTGGCTGATGGAGGACGGCCTCATCGACGACGCTCAGTTCCAGCGCACCGAACAGCGCCTGGGCGCCGGCGACAGCTCGCTGCATCCGCTCGTGCGGCTGGGCCATGCCAACCTGGTGCAGCTGGCCACCGGCAAGCCGCTGGATGTGGATGCGCTGTCGGAGTGGCTGGCCGTGCGCGCCCGGCTGCCCTATCTGCGCATCGATCCGCTCAAGGTCGACGTGGGGCGTGTGGGCGACGTGATGTCCATCGGCTATGCGGAGGCCAAGCGCTGCCTGCCGGTGCAGTTCGGCGTGAACGACGTGACCATCGCGACGTCCGAGCCCTTCGACACCGGCTGGGTGGCGCAGATTGAGTCCCATGTGCGCAAGCCGGTCAAGCTGGTGGTGGCCAATCCGCTGGACATCGCGCGCTACACCACCGAGTTCTTCACGCTGGCCCGCTCCGTGCGGGCGGCGACCAAGGCCGGCGAGCAGAGCCAGGTGGCCAGCTTCGAGCAGCTGGTCGAGCTGGGCCGCAGCAACAAGCAGCTGGACGCCAACGACCAGGGCGTGGTGCAGGTGGTGGACTGGCTTTGGCAGTACGCCTTCGACCAGCGCGCCAGCGACATCCACCTGGAGCCGCGCCGCGAGATGGGCGTCATCCGCTTTCGCATCGACGGCGTGCTGCACACGGTCTACCAGCTGCCGCCCACGGTGATGAGCGCGATGACCTCGCGCATCAAGCTGCTGGGCCGCATGGACGTCGTCGAGAAGCGCCGCCCGCTGGACGGCCGCATCAAGACGCGCAACCCGGCCGGCGACGAGGTGGAGATGCGTCTGTCCACGCTGCCGACCGCCTTCGGCGAGAAGATGGTCATGCGCATCTTCGACCCCGAGACGGCGGTCAAGGACCTGGCCTCGCTGGGCTTCGGCCAGCACGACTCCGACCGCTGGGAGCAGCTCGTCAAGCAGCCGCACGGCATCATCCTCGTGACCGGCCCCACCGGCAGCGGCAAGACCACGACGCTGTACTCCACGCTCAAGCGGCTGGCGACGGACGAGGTCAACGTGACCACCATCGAAGACCCGATCGAGATGATCGAGCCGGCCTTCAACCAGACCCAGGTGCAGAACCAGCTGGACTTCGGCTTCGCGGAGGGCCTGCGCGCGCTGATGCGGCAGGACCCGGACATCATCATGGTCGGCGAGATCCGCGACCTGGAGACGGCCGAGATGGCCATCCAGGCCGCACTGACAGGTCACCTCGTGTTCAGCACGCTGCACACCAACGATTCCGTCTCCGCGATCACGCGGCTGCAGGACCTGGGTGTGCCCAGCTACCTGATCAGCGCTACCGTCATCGGCGTGCTGGCGCAGCGGCTGGTGCGCACGTTGTGCCCGCATTGCAAGCAGCCCGATCCGCTGGTGACGCGCGAAAGCCTCAACGAGCTGGTCAAGCATTGGCGTCTGGGCGGTGGCGTGAAGCCCTACAAGCCGGTGGGCTGCCTGGAGTGCCGCAACACCGGCTTCCGCGGCCGCGCGGGCCTGTACGAGCTGCTGACGGTGACCGAGGGCGTCAAGTCCTCGCTGGACAACCTCGGCGCGCTGCGCCGCCAGGCCATGCAGGAAGGCCTGCGGCCGCGGCGCCGGGCCGGCGCGATGACGGTGGCCGAAGGCGTGACCACGGTGGAAGAAGTGCTGCGCAGCACGCCGGCCTGGGAAGGCTAGCGGCGTCGGCTGGCCGCGGTACGTGTAATCCACAGGCTGGCACCACCCCCCCGCTGACAGAATCGCCGCACACAGCCCGCGAGCCTCGTCGCGGGTCGCAGGAGACAAGACACGATGAAGATCAAGAGTCAGCGGGACTTCTGGTCCGGGCTGCTGTTCCTCGGGACCGGATTGGGTTTCGCATGGGGGGCGACCGAGTACTCCTTCGGCACATCGGCCCAACCCGGTCCGGGCTACTTTCCGTTCGGGCTTGGCGTGCTGCTGGCCCTGCTGGGCGCACTGGTGCTGTTCAAGGCCTTGACGCTGGAGTCCGAAGGCGGTGACCCCATTGGCAAGATCGCCTGGCGGCCGCTGTTGATCATCGTGGCGGCGATCACGCTGTTCGGCCTCGCGTTGCCGCGCTTCGGTCTGGCGATCACGTTGCCGTTGACCATCATCCTGGCGTCGTTCGCCGGGCAGGAGTTCCGCCTGCGTGACGTGCTGCTCAGCTGTGTGGTGCTGACGGTCGGCAGTTGGGCGCTGTTCATCCTGGGGCTGAAGCTGACCATCCCGCTCTGGCCCATCTATCTCAACGGCTGAGGACGCCCATGGACCTGCTGAACAACCTCGGGCTGGGCCTGCAGACGGCGCTGAGCCTGCAAAACCTTTTCTACGCGTTTTTCGGCGCGGTGCTGGGCACGCTCATCGGCGTGCTGCCCGGGCTGGGTCCGGTGGCGACCATCGCCATGCTGCTGCCGTCGATCTACACGCTCGACGCGACACCTGCACTCATCATGCTGGCCGGCATCTACTACGGTGCGCAGTACGGCGGCTCCACCACCGCCATCCTGATCAACGTGCCGGGCGAGTCGAGCTCGGTGGTGACCGCCATCGACGGCTACCAGATGGCTCGCCGCGGCCGCGCGGGCGCGGCCCTCGCGGCAGCAGGTCTGGGCAGCTTCTTTGCCGGCTGCGTGGGCACCGTCATCATTGCGGCCTTTGCGCCGCCGCTGACCGAACTGGCCTTCAAGTTCGGCTCGGCCGAGTATTTCTCTCTGATGGTGCTGGGCCTGGTCGGGGCAGTGGTGCTGGCCTCCGGGTCGCTGCTGAAAGCCATCGCGATGATCGTGCTGGGTCTGCTGATCGGCCAGATCAACACGGACGTCATCACCGGCACCGCCCGCTTCTCCTTCGACGTGCCGGAGCTGACGGACGGCATCGGCTTCGTCGTGATCGCGATGGGCGTGTTCGGCTTCGGCGAGATCATCGCCAACCTCGGCCAGCCGGCCGAGCAGCGAGAGGTCTTCACGAAGGAGGTCAAGGGCCTCTGGCCCACGCGCGAGGACTTCCAGGACGCATGGCCCGCAGTCCTGCGGGGCACGGCGCTGGGTTCCGTGCTGGGTGTTCTGCCTGGCGGCGGCGCGCTGCTGGCCGCATTTGCGTCCTACACCTTGGAGAAGAAGGTCACCCGCAACCCCCGCGTGCCGTTCGGCAAGGGCGCCATCCAGGGCGTGGCCGGCCCGGAGAGTGCCAACAACGCCGGCGCGCAGACCAGCTTCATTCCCATGCTGACCCTGGGCATCCCGCCCAACGCGGTCATGGCGCTGATGGTCGGTGCGATGACAATCAAGGGCATTCAGCCAGGTCCGCAGGTGATGACCAGCAACCCGGAACTGTTCTGGGGCCTGATTGCCTCGATGTGGCTGGGCAACCTGATGCTGATCGTGCTGAACCTGCCGTTGATCGGCATCTGGATCAAGCTGCTGACGGTGCCCTACCGCTTCCTGTTCCCGGCCATCGTGGTGTTCTGCTGCATCGGCACCTACTCGCTGAACAACAACAACTTCGACGTGTTCCTCACCGCCGGCTTCGCGCTGCTGGGCTACGTCTTCTACAAGCTGAGCTGCGAGCCCGCGCCGCTGCTGTTGGGCTTCATCCTCGGCCCCATGATGGAGGAGAACCTGCGCCGCGCGCTGCTGCTGGCTCGCGGTGACTGGAGCACCTTCCTGACGCGCCCGCTGTCGGCGGGGCTGTTGATCGCCGCGGCGCTGATGATCGTCGTGGTCATGCTCCCTTCCATCAAGAACAAGCGGCAGGAGGCCTTCCAGGAAGAAGGTTGATCGAAGCTGGGGCCGACTGCGAGTTCTGATCACGCTTCGGCCAATGCGGGAGACGTCAACAGCCCTGCATCAAGCAGGTTCGCCAGGCGCGCACAGCGGCCCCAAGGCGCCGGCAAAAGCGATGCATGGCCGCCAAGGTCAAAAAGCTTGCTTCGCTTGAAATTCTTGTGCTACAGTCGTGGGCTTCGCTGATCACAGCAGTGCGCTGAAGCGCAA
>JBKBVY010000171.1:0-7275 GCA_046289335.1 Roseateles sp.
GGCCCAGCAGCACCGGCTGCTGCGCTTTGCCGCCGTGGTGCGCGACACGCTGGCCGCCTCCGGCGCGCCGGTCGCGCTGGTGGCGCGCTCGGGCACCGACCTGTCGCGCTTCGGCCTGCGCTACTCGCATGCGGGCCTCGCGCTGGCCCAGGGGCTGGACCTGCCCTGGGCCGTGCGCCAGCTCTACTACGCCTGCAGCGAGGGCCAGCCGCGGCTGTTCGACCAGGGCCTGGCCGGCTTCGTCAGCGGCACCGATGATGTGGCCACCGGCTACCTGCGCGTGCTGCTGCCGCCGCCCGAGGCCGGGGCCCCGCGGGGCCCCGCCGCGCGCTGGACAAGCCGCTGGCGCTGGGCCTGCTGAACGCCCGCTACAGCGCCAACGCCTACGCCTTCAGCACCGAGTTCCAGAACTGCAACCAGTGGGTGGCCGAGCTGCTGGCCGCGGCCGTCGCGGGCACACGCACGCGCGACGCCGCGCAGCACTGGCTGCGGCAGACGGGCTATGCGCCCGAGCCGGTGCGGGTGTCGGGGCTGCTGATGCTGGCGGGCCGTTTCCTGCCCTGGCTGCACTTCTACGACCACCCGGCCGAACAGCTGCAGGCCGGCCAGGTGCAGACCAGCCTGCCCGACAGCCTGGAGGCCTTCGCGCTGCGTCTGTGGCCCACGGCGCGCCGCATCGAGTTCTGCCACGGGCCGCAGGGCATCGTGCAGCGCGAGGACGGGCCGCCGCTGGCGGCGGGGTGCGTGCCGAAGGCGGGGGACATCGTGACGGCGCTGGATTAGGTCAGTCGCGCGCCGGGATGCTCAACCCCCGCTGCACCGCCGGCCGCGCAAGAAACGCCTGCAGCGCGCGGTCCACGTGCTTGAAGTCCGCATAACCCACCAGCTCGCCGGCCCCATAGAAGCCCACCAGGTTGCGCACCCAGGGGAAGACGGCGATGTCGGCCACCGTGTAGTCGTCGCCCATCAGCCAGGCGCGGTCCTGCAGGCGGCCGTCCAGCACGCCCAGCAGCCGGCGCGACTCGGCCACGTAGCGGTCGCGCGGGCGCTTGTCCTCGAAGTCCTTGCCGGCGAACTTGTGGAAGAAGCCCAGCTGGCCAAACATGGGCCCCACGCCGCCCATCTGGAACATCAGCCATTGCAGCGTCTCGTAGCGGCGCGCCGGGTCCTGCGGCATCAGCTGGCCGGTCTTGTCGGCCAGATACACCAGGATGGCGCCGCTCTCGAACAGCGCCAGCGGCGCGCCGCCGGGGCCGTCGGGGTCCAGGATGGCGGGGATCTTGTTGTTCGGGTTCAGCGACAGGAACTCGGGGCTGAACTGGTCCTGGGTCTCGAAGCTGACCAGGTGGGCCTCATAGGGCAGGCCGGTTTCCTCCAGCGCGATGGACACCTTGACGCCGTTGGGCGTGGGCAGGGAGTACAGCTGCAGCACATCGGGCCGCGCGGCGGGCCATTTCTTCGTGATGGGGAAGTGGCTGAGGTCGGACATGGCGATCGGGGAAATCAAGAGGTCGAGGCACTGTAGAAGGCCGACCAGTGGCCGCATCGCCGACGGGGGATTTCAGCTTCGGGCAGCCATCAGCCGGCGCACGCCCAGGACGACCAGCCCCAGCACGCCCGCCGCGACGCAGGCGCCATGCAGCGTCGCCAGCGACACGATGCGCCACAGCCCGTTGTCGGCGCTGAACGGCAGCAGCGGCTGGATGTCCGCGTGCATGACGCTGTCCAGCACCACATGGCTCCAGGCGCCCAGCAACGCGCCGATGGTCACGCGGTGCAGCGTCAGGCCGAGCAGCCACGCCAGCCCGGCGCGCCGCAGCAGCCAGAACGCTGCGATCAACGCGAGCGCCGCCAGCGTCGCGCCGACATAGGTGTGGAAGAAGGCATGCACCTGCGCGTGGCCCTGCACGAGGTTGTAGAGCGACTCGACGTCGATCAGCACATTGGCCGCGCAGAAGGCCAGGAAGCTGACGTGGCGCGGCGCGACGGCGTGCAGCGCGGCGCCGGGGCCGAAGTGGAAGGGCGTGATGGGTATGGCCGGCGACTATGCCGCGCCGAGCGCACATCAGGCGGCGTGAAAATGTCCCGCATGACGTCCACCGCCCCCGCCGCCGCCCGGCCCTCCCGGCTGGTCCTGTACCTGCAACTGATCCGCTGGGACCGCCCGGCCGGCTGGCTGCTGTTGCTGTGGCCCACGCTGGCCGCGCTGTGGATTGCCTCCGACGGCTGGCCGGGCTGGCACCTGCTGGCGGTGTTCACGGGGGGCACCATCCTCATGCGCTCGGCCGGCTGCTGCGTCAACGACGTGGCCGACCGCGACTTCGACCGCCATGTGCAGCGCACCGCGCAGCGGCCCGTGACGACCGGCGCCGTGTCGGTGAAGGAAGCGCTGGGGCTGGGCGCGGCACTGTCGCTGGTGGCCTTCGGCCTGGTGCTGACGACCAACCCGCCCGCCATCCTGCTCAGCTTCGCGGCGCTGGCCGTGGCCATCGCCTACCCCTTCGCCAAGCGCGTGCTGGCCATGCCGCAGGCGGTGCTGGGCGTGGCGTTCTCGTTCGGCATTCCGATGGCCTTTGCCGCCGCGTTAGGCGGCGCGGAATGGAACCTGCGCGCGGTGCCGCTGTCGGCCTGGGCGCTGCTGGTGGCCAACCTGTTCTGGGTGCTGGCCTACGACACCGAGTACGCGATGGTGGACCGCGACGACGACCTCAAGATCGGCGTGCGCTCCTCGGCCATCGCGTTGGGCCGCTGGGACGTGGCCGGCATCATGGCCTTCTACGCCGCCTACCTGGCGCTGTGGACCGGGCTGGGGCTGCGGCTGGGCCTGGGGCGCTGGTTCCTGGCCGGCATGGCGGTGGCCGCGGCGCAGGCGCTGTGGCACTACACGCTGATCCGCCGGCGCGAGCGCGCCGACTGCTTCCGCGCCTTCCGCGCCAACCACTGGCTGGGCTTCGCGGTGTTCGCAGGCACCGTGGCGGACCTGGGCTTGCGCTGAGCTACATTCGCCGGCGCGGCGGCGCAGACCGCCATGTCCGATCAATCAGGGAGTTTGTCGAATGCGGAATCGCCTGCGCAGTCCTGCGGCCTGGGCCTTGTTGAGCTTCAGCCTGCTGGCGGGTTGCGGTGGGGGCGGCGGTGGCGCCGGCACGCCGCTGTTCCGCGACGCGGTCACGCCGGGTGGCGGCTCATCGGGCGGAAGCTCGCCCGGCGGCAGCAGCCCCGGCGCCTCCGCGGACCCGGCCGGTCCCTCGGCCAGCTTTGCCCAGCAATGCGCCGCCAACAACACGCTGGCCGCGGCCAGCCTGCGCAACTCGACGCTGGACACCGAGAAGAAGTGGCTGCGTGCCTACTTCGACGAGGCCTATCTGTGGCGCGACGAGGTGCCCCGCGTGGACCCCGGCGCCGCGGCCTACAGCGGCAGCGACGCCTATGCCGCGATGGACGCCTACTTCGAGGCGCTGAAGTCGCCGCAGACCACCGACTCCGGTGCCCGCCGAGACCGCTTCAGCTTCACCTACCCCACGGCCGAGTGGAAGGCCTTGTCGGAGAACGCCACCGAGGCCGGTTACGGCATCGAGTGGAACAGCGCCAGCCCCACGCCGCCGCGCCGGCTGCGCATCGCCTACGTGGAGCCAGGCTCGCCGGCCGCCAACGCGGGCCTGCTGCGCGGCGACGAGCTGGTCAGCGTGGACGGCACCGACGCCGACACGCCCACCGCGGCTGGCGTGGATGCGCTCAACGCGGGCCTGTATCCCTCGGCGGCCGGCGCCTCGCATGCCTTCGTGTTCCGCCGCAACGGCGTGGAGCTGTCGCGCACGCTGAGCAGCGCCACCCTCACGCGCAACCCCGTGCCGCAGGCCAAGGTGCTGACGCTGGCCAACGGCGCCCGTGCCGGCTATCTGCTGTTCAACGACCACAACCTGCCGGCCGAGCAGCTGCTGATCAACGCCATGCGCGACTTCCGCGCCCAGGGCGTCAGCGAGCTGGTGCTGGACCTGCGCTACAACGGCGGTGGCTATCTGTTCATCGCCAGCGAGCTGGCCACGATGATCGCCGGCACCACGCGCACCGCGGGCCAGGCCTTCGAGACGCTGCGCTACAACAGCCGCCGCAGCAGCGAGAACGAGACCACGCCGTTCTTCGCCGAGTCCTGCATTGCCGTCAACGGCCGCTGCTCCAACGTGCAGCCGCTGCCCACGCTGAACCTGAACCGCGTCTACGTGCTGGCGCAACGCGGCACCTGCTCGGCCAGCGAGTCCATCATCAACGGCCTGCGCGGCGTGAACGTGGAGGTGGTGCTGATCGGCGGCCAGACCTGCGGCAAGCCCTATGGCTTCACGGCCAAGGACAACTGCGGCATCAGCTACTTCCCCATCGAGTTCGCGGGCGTCAACGCCAAGGGCTTTGGCGACTATGCGGACGGCTTCGTGCCCGGCAGCGGCCCGAGCGCGCGCTTCGTGCCGGGCTGCACGGTCAGCGACGACTTCAGCCGCCCGCTGGGCGACACGCAGGAAGGCATGCTGGCCGTGGCCCTGGGCCATGCGGTGACGGGCCAGTGCCCGGCCGGCATGGCCCCCACGGCCAGTGTGCGTGCGCAAAGCGGCATGGAAGGCGCGCCGCTGGTGCTGCAACGCCATCCGGCGCGCAGCAACCGGCTGCTGTTGCCGCGGTAACGAGCCCCTCGCCCAGCTTGCCTCGCTGAACGCGGGCAAGTCTGGTCGGTCCCCCTAGGGGACGGCGATGCTTGGCGGCGCGACCGCCAAGCATCGCCAGCGCGGGCCGGCTTGGGAGCGGCCCGGCGCTCGGCCCGCAACAAATCTATTTCTTGTTCACGCCGCCGGGGAAGCGCTCCCGGATGGCGTCCATCCAGCGCAGCAGGCCCAGCGTCTCGTCGTGCGGCATGCGCGGGCTTTCCAGCAGGCCCGCGCGGATGCAGGCCTGGGCCTCGGCGACCTCGCCCTCGAAGCCGTTGAGCACATAGGGCGCCTCGGTGCGCTCGGGCGCGGCCTTGCGCGTGACGACCTCGACCGCCTGCGAGCCCCAGAAATCCACCGGGAAGCGCAGCGCCGCGCGCGAGCCTTGCACCTCGAAGGCGTTCATCGACGAGGCATCGAAGCCGCAGCGGAACTGCGACGTGACGCCGCCCGGGAAGTGCAGCGTCGCGCAGACCGCCGCATCCACGCCGGTGGGTGCGAGCGTCACGGCCACGTCCAGCGACTCCGGCTCGGGGCAGACGCCGCCGTTCATCTGCTGCAGCACCCAGCGCGTGACCGCCAGGTTGTAGATGCCGATGTCCCACAGCGAGCCGCCGGCCAGCGCCGGGTTCCAGTTGCGGTGCGCGGGGTCGTAGGCGGACGAGAAGCAGAAGCTGGACTGCATGGCGCGCAGCTCGCCGATGGCGCCTTCGCGCAGCAGCCGGCCGGCCACGTCGTAGGCGGGCAGAAAGCGCGTCCACAGCGCCTCCATCAGGAACACGCCGCGCTCGCGCGCCAGGTCGATCAAGGCCTGGCCCTCTTCCAGCGTCGTGACCAGCGGCTTCTCGCACAGCACGGGCTTGCCCGCCAGCAGCGCGGCGCGCACGTACTCGCCGTGGTGGGAATGCGGCGTGGCGATGTAGACAGCGTCCACGCCGGGGTCGGCCAGCAGGTCTGCCAGCGTTGTCGTCACGCGCGCCGGGGCGTCGGGCGGCTGCCATTGGTCGGCAAAGGCCCGGCCCTTGGCCGCATCGCGCGCGAACACGGCCGCCAGGCGCGCGCCGGGCACGGCCGCCAGCGCGCCGGCAAAGCGGTTGGCGATGCCGCCGGGGCCGATGACGCCCCAGTTGAAGGTGGTCGGATGGTCAGGGGCCATGGCTGAGCGCTTTCACGAGGTCGGACTGGGTGAGGATGCCGACGAGCCGGGCCTGCTCGCCGACGATGGGAAGGTGGTGGTGGCCGGTGTCCGAGAACAGCGGCACCAGTTCGGCGATGGGTCGGTCGGCGCTGGCCACGCGCACCTGGCGCGTCATGATCTGGCCCACCACCTCGGGCTTGGTGGAATGCGTGGCGGGCGAGGGCTTCAGCAGCGTCTGCAGCCGCAGCGCCAGGCCCTCGCGCTGCTCGCCGTCGGCGGCGCGCATGAAGTCGGCGCGGGTGACGATGCCCACGATGCGCTGCACGCGGTCCACCACCGGCAGGGCCTTGATGCGGTGCTGCTGCAGCAGCGCCCAGGCCTCGGCCAGCGGCGTGCCGAACTCGACCGTGACGACCGGGCTGGACATGATGTCTGCGCAGCGCAGCCCGCCCAGGCGGTTGCGGTAGGCCAGCAGCTCGGCCTCCTGCAGCAGCTCGGCGAGGTCGTCGCGCGGCACGTCCAACACCTGGTTGTAGCGGGCCAGCACGGCGTCCAGCTCGGCATCGCCGAAGCGCGGCGGCGCGACCGTCGCGCCCTGCGCCGCCGCCGCGGGCGCGCTCTGCGCATGCGGATAGCGTCGGCCGGTCAGCGTGTTGTAGGCCATGCCGGCCAGCACCAGCAGCAGCGAGTTCAGCGCCACCGGCACGAAGGCGAAGTGCCAGTCCAGCATGCCGGTCAACACCATCAGCAGCGCCGCGGCGCCGCCGGGCGGATGCAGGCAGCGCAGCGCGAACATCGCGCCAATGGCCAGCGCCACCGCGCAGGCGGCCACGCCCGTCACGGGCAGCGGCAACGCGTGCAGGCAGGCAATGCCCACCAGCGCCGACACGGTGTTGCCGCCCAGCACCGCCCAGGGCTGGGCCAGCGGGCTGGCCGGCACGCCGAACACCAGCACCGCGCTGGCGCCCAGCGGCGCCACCAGCCAGGCCACGCCCGGCGAGCCGACGGCCAAGGTCAGCAGCCCGGCCAGCAGCACGCCCAGGCCGGCGCCCAGCACCACGCGCAGGCGCTCGCGCCCATCGACCGCCAGCGGCGCGGGCCGCAGCGCATTCAGCAGGCTGGAAGCCCGCTCGGACAGGGAGGCAGCAGGAGGCATGTTCGGCGGCGCCCCGGGGGTTGCCTTCCGGGGCGGGCGCCGATTGTGCGACCCGCGGCGGTACGCGGGGTTACCGATGCGTAGCTGGGCCGAGCGCCGGGCCGCTCCCATGCCGGCCCGGTAGGCGATGTGCGAGCGGGGCTTCCCCCGCGAGCATCGCCGTCCCCTTGTATGTTCCAAACTGAGCCAGCAGCCCTGAGGGCTGAAGGCCTGCGGTGTCGCGGTCGCTGTGCCAAACCTGTTGTCCCCTGGAGCTTCGAGTTCGTCCCCGAGCGAGCGGTCAACGC
>JBKBVY010000172.1:0-7078 GCA_046289335.1 Roseateles sp.
CCAGCCGCTACGGCACCGGCATCTCCTTCTCCGCGCTATCGGGCCTGACCGGCAGCGTCAGCGGGCTGGCGGCGGGCGGCGTCGCGCCGGACCTGCGCAACAGTCCGGGCAAGCTACCACTCGCGATCTTCAACACCGGCGCCGCTGTCGGTGTCGATGCCCAGGAAAACCTTGCAGCCCTGGCAGCTGCGCACGTCGTAGACGAAGTCGAAGCTCCAGTTCGCATAGTTCTTGCCGTCCGGCAGGTAGACGCCGTTCATCGCATAGAAATTGCGCTCGCCGTCATTGGCCAGGAAGGCGCTGTTCTTGTACGCATGTGCGCCCATGGCCACCTTCACGCCGCCCGCCGAGGCGGTGTCGAACAGCACCGAGCCCAGGCCGCTGCTGCCCACCGGCGGCCAGCCATCCGCGGCGGTCAGCGTGGTCAACGCCGCCTGGGACGCCAGCGGCGACAGCAATGCGCCCGCCACGGCCGTCAGCATGAATGCCCTCTTGATCATTTATGTCTCCTTGTGGAAGTGGATTGCTGCGACAGCCGACGGCTGTGCAGACGCCATCCGCATAGGTCGTGCCAGGTAGCGACAGCTTGCGGTCAGCTCCCGTAGGACAGCTGTCACCGGGATCTGCGACGCGCATCCCAAGTTCGAAGGTGGCAAAAACCCCGACATCAGGCAAACCCTGGGGCAACGCCCGGTGGCCGCACGCAGCGATCAGATATGACGGGCCACCCAGGCTGCTGTCCCGGGCTGTCAGCACGCCCGCCGACAATCGCGGCCCCATGCAGCAGCCCGACCGCTGGATCGCCCACCTCGACATGGACGCCTTCTACGCGTCCGTCGAGTTGCTGCGCTATCCGCAGCTGAAGGGCCAACCGGTCGTCATTGGCGGCCGCCGGGCCGACGCGCCGCGGCAGCTGCCGGACGGCAGCTGGCAGTACGCGCGCTTACGCGACTACACCGGCCGCGGCGTCGTCACCACCTCCACCTATGCCGCCCGCGACCTGGGCGTGTTCTCGGCCATGGGGCTGATGAAGGCGGCACTGCGCGCGCCCGACGCCGTCCTGCTGCCGGCCGACTTCGACAGCTACCGCAAGTACTCGCGCCTCTTCAAGGCCGCCGTGGCCGAGGTGGCGCCGGTCATCGAGGACCGCGGCATCGACGAGATCTACATCGACCTGACCGACGTGCCCGGCGTGCGCGACGCCGTGGGCCACGATCCGCTGGGCGGCGTGAAGGCGGTGGCGCGCGAGATCAAGAACTCGGTCTGGCGTGCCACAGGCCTGACCTGCTCCATCGGCATCACGCCCAACAAGCTGCTCAGCAAGATCGCCAGCGAGCTGGACAAGCCCGACGGCATCACCGTGCTGACGCTGGATGACATCCCCAGCCGCATCTGGCCGCTGGCGGTGCGCAAGATCAACGGCATCGGGCCCAAGGCGGGTGACAAGCTGTTGTCCATGGGGCTGCAGACCGTGGGCGACATCGCGGCCGCGGACCCGCGCTGGCTCATCGAGCAGTTCGGCGACAGCTACGGGCAGTGGCTGCACAACGCCGCGCATGGGCGCGACAACCGGCCGGTTGTGACCTACAGCGAGCCGGTGTCGGTCAGCCGCGAGACCACCTTCGAGCGCGACCTCAGCGCCAAGCACGACAAGGCGCTGCTGGGGAGAATCATGGACGAATTGTGCGAACGCCTGGCCGCCGACCTGGCGCGCAAGCGCTATGCAGGCAAGACGGTGGGCATCAAGCTGCGCTTCGAGGGCTTCGTGACCGTCACGCGCGACCAGACGCTGAAGGCCGCCATCAGCAGCGCCGCCGACATCCGCCACGCGGTGGGCCTGTGCCTGAAGCGCGTGAAGTTCGACAAGCGCCTGCGGCTGATGGGCGTGCGCGTGGGCAACCTGGTGCATGCCAGCGAGGTGCAGGCCGCCGCGCCTGCGAAGGAGCGCAACGCCGAACCTGCGCGCGAGAACCTTTCACTGTTCTGATGGCCGACTGGACCTACACCGTCTCTGTGCGCAGCCTGTGCGAGTTCACGGCCAAGACCGGCAGCCTGGACCGGCGCTTCACGCCGTCGGCCACCGCGCTGGAGGGCCAGGCCATGCAGCTGGCCGTGCTGGCGCGGCGCTCGCCGGGCTACGAGATCGAGCTGCCGCTGGAGGGCCAGGTGGGCCATCTGCGCGTGCGCGGCCGGGCCGATGGCTATGAAGCCGACGTGAACCGGCTGGAGGAGATCAAGACCATCCGCGGCCCGGTGGACCTGATCCCCGATAACCGCCGTGCGCTGCACTGGGCGCAGCTGGAAACCTATGGCGCGCTGATCGCCGCCGACCGGGGCCTGGCCGAGCTGGAGCTGGCGCTGGTCTATGTGGACGCCGACACCCAGCACGAGACCGTGCTGCGCGACAAGCTCAGCGCCGCGGCGCTGCAGGCCGCCTTCGAGGCGCGCTGCCGCGCCTTCGAGGCCTGGGCCGCGCAGGAGGCCGAGCATCGCCGCGCGCGTGACGAAGCGCTGGCCGCCCTGCCCTTCCCCAAGGGCGAGCTGCGCCCGGGCCAGCGGCTGCTGGCCGAGGCCGTCTACAAGGTCGCCACGCACGGCCGCCACCTGCTGGCCCAGGCGCCCACCGGCATCGGCAAGACGCTGGGCACGCTCTACCCGCTGCTGCGCGCCATGCCCCAGCAGCAGCTGGACAAGATCGGCTACATGACCTGCAAGGGCACCGGCCGCTTCATGGCGCTGGAGGCCTTGCAGGCGCTGCGCGACGCAGCACCGGGCCGGCCGCTGCGCGTGCTGTCGCTGACCGCCAAGGAGCAGGCCTGCGAGCATCCCGACAAGGCCTGCCACGGCGACGCCTGCCCGCTGGCGCACGGCTTCTACGACCGGCTGCCCGCGGCCCGCGCCGAGGCCGTGCAGGTGCAGTGGCTGGACGCGCCGGCCCAGCGCCGCATCGCGCTGACGCACGGCGTCTGCCCCTACTACCTGGGCCAGGAGCTGCTGCGCTGGGCCGACGTGGTGGTGGGTGACGTGCACCATGCCTTCGACCCCCACGGCCAGCTCTACGGCCTGGCGCAGTCGCAGGGCTGGAAGCTGGCGCTGCTGGTGGACGAGGCGCACAACCTGATCGACCGCGCGCGCGACATGTACAGCGCCGCACTGAGCCTGGCCCGCGTGCGCGAGGCCGTGGCCGCCGCACCCAAGGTGCTGCAGCCGCCGCTGCGCCGCCTGGCCGGCGAGCTGGCGCGGCTGGGCCGCGACCAGGTGGAGGACTACCAGCCGCTGCCCGAGCTGCCCGAGCCGCTCGCCGAGGCGCTGCAGCGTGTGAACACCGCGCTGGGCGAGCATGTGCAGAACCACCCGCTGGAGGTGGGCGCGATGCTGGAGTTCTATTTCGAGGTGCTGGGTCTGCAGCGGCTGCTGGACCGGCTGGACAAGCACTCGCTGTGCGACCTGCAGCGCACGGCCGGCCGCGTGGCGGTGGCCGACGCGCCGCTGAACCTGTCGCTGCTGGACGACAGCGAGCCGGTGGACACCGGCGAGGTGCGCGACGTGCTGCTGTCCGTGCGCAACATCGTGCCGGGCCACTTCCTGCAGGAGCGCTTCGAGGGGCTGCACAGCGTCACGCTGTTCTCGGCCACGCTGGGCCCGCCCGACTACCCGCGCGACCTGCTGGGCCTGCCCGACGACACCGCCTGGATCGACGTGCCCGCGCCCTTCCCGCCCGAGCACCTGAGCGTGCAGGTGGCCAATCTGTCCACGCGCTACGAGCACCGCGAAGCGTCGCTTGACGCGCTGGTGCAGGTGCTGGCCACGCAGTACGCGCAGCACCCCGGCAACTACCTCGCGTTCTTCAGCAGCTTCGACTACCTCGACAAGGCCGCCGCGCGGCTGGCGCTGCACCACCCGGATCTGCCGCAATGGAGCCAGTCGCGCAGCATGGGCGAGGCCGCGCGCCGCGCCTTCCTGGACCGCTTCGTCGAAGGCGGCCGCGGCATCGGCTTCGCCGTGCTGGGCGGTGCGTTCGCGGAGGGTGTGGACCTGCCCGGCACCCGCCTCATCGGCGCCTTCATCGCCACGCTGGGCCTGCCGCCCGTGTCGCCGCTGCAAGACCAGATCCGCGAACGGCTGGACGCGATGTTCGGCGCCGACCACGGCTATGCCGACCTGGTGCCCGGGCTGCAGAAGGTGGTGCAGGCCGCCGGCCGCGTGCTGCGCTCGGTGGACGACCGCGGCTGGGTCTGGCTGCTGGACCGGCGCTACCGCCGGCCCGAGGTGCGGGCGCTGCTGCCGGCGTGGTGGCGGCTCTGAACATTTTTTGCGCCGGCTGAATCCAAACCGCGCCGCCCGGCGCTCCAAGGAAGCACCATCCCATCGCTTCCCGGAGCCCGCATGTTCTACGAGACCTTCCATACCCTCGGCCCGCTGATGATCCCCATCCTGTCGCTGCTGATCCCCATCATCGCCATCCTGGCGCACTACATCAGCAAGAGCAGCAGCGAACGCCAGCGCCACGAGACCATCCGCGAGATCGTGCGCGCCGGCCAACCCATCCCGCCCGAGCTGCTGGACGCCCCCGAGAGCGACTGGCAGCGCGCCCGCCGCGAGCAGGGCAACCCCAACCGCATCCTCATCCCCGCCATCATCAACGTGGCCATCGGCCTGGGCCTGGTGGGCATGTTCTCGGCCATGAGCCCCGACTCGTGGCTGTGGAGCATCGGCCTGCTGCCGGCCTTCCTGGGCCTGGGGTTGGCGCTGTACTGGGCCATCGAACGCAAGCAGCCGCGCCAGCCGCAGCCGTGACGCCCGACGACGAAAGCCGTCTGGTGGCCCGCGCCGCCGCCGGCGACCGCAGCGCCTTCGCCGCGCTGGTGCAGGCCCACCAGGGCTATCTGCGCAAGCTGCTGGGCCGCGCCTGTCGCGGCGATCCGGCCCGCGCCGACGACCTCGCGCAAGAGGCCTTCGTGCGCGCCTGGCGCGCGCTGCCGAAGTTCCGCGGCGAGGCGCGCTTTCGCACCTGGCTCACGCGGCTGGCCTGGTCCGCGCTTTCGGCCGAGCGCCCCGCGCTGCCGCGCGCCGACGACGCCGAACCCGACGAGACCGCCACCGACGACTTCGCCCCCGACGCCGACTGGCGCATCGACCTCGACCGCGCCATGGCCACGCTGAGCGACGCGCAGCGCCATGCGCTGCTGCTGTGCTACGGCGCCGACCTCAGCCATGCCGAAGCCGCCCAGGTGCTGGGCTGGCCGCTGGGCACGCTGAAGACCCAGGTGCTGCGCGCCAAGGCCCGGCTGCGCGCCCAACTGCAAGCATGGGAACCCACACCATGACCGAAGACGACCTCGACATCCGGCTGCACCGGCAGCTGCAGGGCGAGCCCGAACCCGACGACGCCGGCTTCAGCCTGCGCGTGATGGCCGCGCTGCCGCCACCCGTGGCGGCCGACCAGCGCCGCTGGGCGCGCGCCGTCCGCTACACGCAATGGACCGCCGCCGCCCTGGCCGCCTGCGGTGCCGCCGCGCTGCTGTCCGGCGCCTACCCGCTGGACCTGCCCCACACGACGGCCGCGTCGGTGTTGCTGCTGCTGCTGACCTTCTGGGCCATCCCCAGCCGCTGGAGCCGGGGCTGAAATCTGTGTGGGGATGTTGCAGCACCCGGTCACGGGCGCGGGCATGGACAATCCCGGCCGCCCCCACGCAAGCGTCACAGCATGAGTTCCCAAGCGTCACGCGCCCCAGTCCCGGGCCTGCCCGCCACGCAAGCCGCCGTCGATCCCCTGCAGCAAGGCCTGGCCCTGTTCCACGCCACGCCGCCCGACTACACGCGGGCAGTGGGCTGGTTCCGCGCCGCGGCCGAGGCCAACAGCGGCGACGGCCTGGCCATGCTGGGCCTGTGCCTGCTGGAAGGCCTGGGCCTGCCGGCCGACCCGGTGGCCGCCCGCGCGCTGCTGGAGCGCTCGGCCGCCCGCGGCAGCGCGCTGGGCCGCTTCCAGTTCGGCCGCGTGCTGCTGACCGGCCGTGGCGGTCCGGCCGACGAGGCGCGCGGGCTGGCGGCCTATCTGTCGGCCGCTGCGCTGGGCCATGCCGAGGCCATGTTCAACCTGGCCAGCTGCCTGAACGCCGGCGTGGGCTGCCTGCCCGACCGGCTGGCCGCCAAGGCGCTGTACCTGCGCAGCCGCCACCTGGGCTGCCCGCTGCGGCCCGAAGGCGTGCGCGTGCGGCAGCGCGAGCTGAAGGCGGTGCGCGCGCTGGCACAGCGCTTTGCCGACCCGGCCCGGCTGGTCTTGCTGGTGCAGGAACGCCAGAACGAACTGGCGCTGGCCCATGCGGCGCTGCAGCCGCGGACCGACAGCCCGCCCCGGCGCAGCGACACGCCGCGCCGGCTGCGCCAGGCCGGCCAGCTGGCGGCCGGCGTGGTGGTGGCCGTGACCGGCACGCTGGGCCAGTACCTGCGGCCGCCGTCGCCCGACGCCGGGCCCACCACGCTGAGCTTCTGACGCCATGAGCACCCGCCCTGCCCGGCTGCCCTCGCTGGACGCGCTGCTGGCCTTCGACGCCGCCGCGCGCACCGGCAGCTTCGAGGCTGCCGCCGCCGAGCTGGCGCTGACGGCCAGCGCCGTCGCCAAGCGGCTGGCCGGGCTGGAAGACCGCCTGGGCCGCGCGCTGCTGACGCGCACGCCGCGCGGCCTGAGCCTGACGCCGGCCGGCCATGAATACCTGCCCCAGGTGCGCCAGGCGCTGGCGCTGCTGCAGGCCATCCCGCTGCATCAGCGCGCCGCCCAAGGGCGCGAGCGGCTGCGCGTGACATCCACGCCCACCTTCGCTCGCCAGCTGCTGGTGCCGGCCCTGCCCGGCTTCACGGCCGCGCATCCGCACATCGAGCTGGAGCTGACGCTGTCGGTGCCGCTGCTGGCCGAGGGCGATGCCGGCGCCGACGCCGAGATCCGCCACGGCGCCGTGCCCGACGACATCGCGCCCGCCCAGGTGCTGCTGCGCGACCGCCTCACGCCGCTGGCCGCGCCGGCGCTGCTGGCACGGCACGCGCCGCTGCGCATGCCGGCCGACCTGCTGGCGCTGCCGCT
>JBKBVY010000173.1:0-7039 GCA_046289335.1 Roseateles sp.
ACCCAAAACCGGTGCATATCTGCAGCAAGGCCTCACCGAAGCGGGATTCAATGTCGACCGGGTTATGACAGGTACGGATGCCCTGCAGCACGCGCTGAGCGAGCCCTATGACCTGCTGATCCTGGATGTGATGATGCCGGGGCTGGACGGCTTCCAGGTGCTGCACGAACTGCGCAGCGAGCCGCGCTGGGCCGAGCTGCCCGTCATCGTGTGGACGGCGCTGACGCTGACGGCCGAGGAGGTCGAGACGCTGGCTCGCTCCGCCGTGGCCATCGCCAGCGCCGGCGAGGCCGGGCCGCTGCGCCAGGTGCGCGATGCGTTGCTGGAGGCCGCGCGTCGGGGCCGTCGCGGCCGGCGCGCCCTGCAAGGCGGCACCTAAAATCCGCGGCCTCTTCCCCCAGCCACGCCGCCATGCCCCAAGCCCTGTACGAATCCAAGCTGACCTCCCTGCCGCTGCTGGGCCGCGGCAAGGTGCGCGAGAACTACGCCGTCGGCGCGGACCGCATCCTGATGGTCGCCAGCGACCGGCTGTCGGCCTTCGACGTCATCATGGGCGAGCCCATCCCGGGCAAGGGCGCGCTGCTGACCCGGATGGCGCTGTTCTGGTTCGACAAGCTGCAAGGCATCGTGCCCAACCACCTGACCGGCGACGACCCGCTGGGGGCCGTGCAGACCGAGGCCGAGCGCGAGCAGATCCGCGACCGCGCGATGCTGGTCAAGCGCCTCAAGCCCCTGCCCATCGAGGCCGTCGTGCGCGGCTACCTGGCCGGCAGCGGCTGGGCCGAGTACCAGAAGACCCAGAGCGTCTGCGGCGTCGCGCTGCCGCCGGGCCTGCGCAATGCCGACAAGCTGCCCGCTCCCATCTTCACGCCCGCCACCAAGGCCGAGATGGGCGACCACGACGAGAACATCTCCTTCGAGCGCGCCGCCGAGATCATCGGCACGGACCTCGCCACCCGCGTGCGCGACATCTCCATCCAGCTCTACCAGCGCGCAGCCGACTTCGCGCTCACCAAGGGCATCATCATTGCCGACACCAAGTTCGAGTTCGGCCTGGACGCCGACGGCACGCTGACGCTGATGGACGAGGTGCTGACGCCCGACTCCTCGCGCTACTGGCCGGTCGAGAGCTACGCGCCTGGCAGCAACCCGCCCAGCTACGACAAGCAGTTCGTGCGCGACTGGCTGGAGCAGGCCACGGTGGACGGCAAGCCCTGGGGCAAGACCGCGCCCGCGCCGGCGCTGCCGCCCGAGGTCATCGCCAAGACCGTGCAGAAGTACGAAGAGGCCTTGCAGCGGCTGACCGCCTGAGGCCATGAGCGCCGCGCAGGGCCGCCCCAAGCAAGCTCGCTCCCGCTCGGCGGGACAGGCCGCACGCCGAAGGGTGCGCCAGTGAACGTCAAGCTGCGCAGCCGGCTGGCCCAGAAGCTCGACGGCGAGATCGCCGCCGCAGCGGCCCTGCCGGCACGCGCAGCGGTGCTGCAGGCCCAGCGCGCCATCCTGTGGCTGCGCCACGGCCGCGAGGCCGAGGCCCGCGAGGCGCTGGACCAGCTGCATGGGCAGGCGCTGCAGCACCCGCGTACCGAGCTGACCGCCTGGCTGCATCTGGCCGAAGGCCTGTGGGCCTACTTCAACGCCTTCGGCGGCGACGGCCGCGACCGCGTGCGCCGCGCCCGCGTGATGGCGGCGGCGGCTGGCGTCGCGCCGCTGCAGGCGCTGGCCGATGCCTGGCTGGCGCAGATGGACTTCGTGGGCCGGGACATCGACGGCCTGGTCGCCCATGCGCAGTCCGCGCTGGCGGCGCTGACGCCGGCCGACCATGGCGGCGCCTTCCGCGTCGCCACGGCGCTGGCCTCGGCCTGGAGCCTGGCCGCCGGTGAAGCCGCTGCTTCGCCCTGGTATGCCTGGGCGCGGCAGAACGCCGTCGCCGAGGGCGACGACGCGGGCCTGGCCGCGCTGCTCTACAACCAGACGCTGATGCGCGCGCTGCGCATCCGCCATGCCGCGCTGGCCGGCGAGCCCGGCGAGGCCCCGGCGGTGCTGCTGGGCCTGGCCTCCATCGACCGCTACGACGACGCCGTGGGCGGCTCGGCCCGCGCCGACCTGACGCCGCTGCTGCGCGCCCAGCTGCTCACCGTGCAGGGCGACCATGCCGAGGCCGCCGCGCTGCTGGAGGCCCACCTGCCCGCCGCGCTGGCCGGCGGCCTGGCGCGGCTGGGCATCAGCCTGCTGGCCGACCTGGCCTGGTGCTGGACCCACACCGGCCAGTCGCTGCGCGCCCGCGCGCTGGCCGATCAGGCCGCCATCGAGGTGCTGGCCGAAGACCCGCGCCACTGCGACATCGACGAATGCGCCGCGCTGCATGCGCGGCTGGCCCAGGTCTATGCCCGTCTGGGCGAGGCAGGCCTGGCCGCTCGCCACGCCGATGCCGCCGCCCAGGCCCGTGCGCAGGACGCCGCCCAGCGGCAGGCGTGGGTCGAGCGGCTGGATGCCGCGGGGCTGCGCTCGCCGCCACGGCTCTGACGGTTCGTCTCCGTGGCATTGCGGAGAGACCGAGCCCGGCCTGGGCAGTGACACTGCGGGCACAAGATCCAAGCGCACCAGGGAGGGCGCCAACATGCCATCACGACCGCAACGGCCCCTTGCCTATCGAAGCCGTGCCGACGCCGCCAGGACGGTATATGGGCGGGCCCTGGAGGACTTCCTGCCGCTGCTGCCGGCGGAGCAAATCCTGCTGCGGGCTTGCCGGTTGGGGGAGGTCGCCAAGCTCGGCGACGCAGTGCCGGAAGTTGCCGACGACAACTGCCGCGTGCGTGCGGCTTTCCTGCGGTTTCTGCTGCTGGGCGGTGATACGCGGGCGCCGGTGCATGAGCAAGGCGTGCGATTGATGGGAGCTTGTGTGGACGGCCTGCTCCACTTGGGCGGCTGTCGCATCCTACGGAGTGTCGATCTCAAGCGTTGCAGATTCACCCGCCTTTTGTTCGCACAGGATGCGCGAATCGAGGGGCTGCTGACCCTACAGGGGAGCCTGTTGGCACGTGGCCTGAACGCCGATCGACTGCACTGTG
Organism: Roseateles sp.; assembly: GCA_046289335.1. Taxonomy (GTDB): domain Bacteria; phylum Pseudomonadota; class Gammaproteobacteria; order Burkholderiales; family Burkholderiaceae_C; genus Pelomonas. The sequence goes on from JBKBVY010000173.1 coordinate 3,069, forward strand.
CTGGTTTGCACCTGCGGCACGGATTCAAAGCAGAGGGTGAGGTCCGGCTGTTGGGCGCGCGGATTGACGGCGTACTGGACTGCCAAGATGGCCGTTTCGAAGCGAAGGCGGGCAGGGCGTTCTCAGCAGACCGGGTCGTCGTGCAGGGCAGCGCGTTCTTCGGGGGTGAATTCGGTGCCATTGGAAAGGTGAGGCTGGAGGGGGCGCAGATCGGCGGCATGCTCAGTTGCCGCGGCGGGCAGTTCGAGGCCAAGGAGGGTTATGCGCTCTCGACGGACAACGCCACAGACGCGGCGCTTGGTTCTTCGACGCGCCGAAGCGGGCCGTGCGCGTGAGTGCTGGCCACATGCAGGTCGGCGTCCTGGTGGATGCCATCGAGTCCTGGGAAGAGGGATCGGCTTTCGATGGCTTACGTTACGGCGCCATGGGCGGCAAGGCGCCTACAGGCGGAACCGCCCGCAAAGCCTGGTTGCTCAAACAGCACCCGGACCACTGTGGCAAGGACTTCCGCCCCCAGCCCTGGCGCATCTGCAGCGTGTGCTGCGCGAGATGGGCCATGCCGAGGATGCGCGCCAGATCGCCATCGCCTTCGAGGAACAGATGCGCGTTGCCGACCGCATCGGCCAGTCGCCACCCGATACCTGGGTGCCGGTCGCACGCGGCAAACGCCTGATCGCGCGGGCGGCGCACTGGCTGTTCGGCCTGCTGAGCGGCTACGGCTATCGCCCCATGCGGTTGATGGCCTGGATGTTCGGGGTCTGGCTTGCTTTCGCCGGCCTGTTCTGGTGCCTAGCCCTGCCGCCGCACAACGCCATCGGTCCGTCGGACCCACTGGTGTTCCAGAACCCGCAGTACGCGCATTGCGTGCCCGGCAGCGCCGCCGCTGCGGCAGCCGCGGCCAGCGGGGTGCAGCACGCGGGCAACTGGTATCTCTGCGATCCGCTGCCGGCCGACTACTCCACCTTCAGCCCGCTGGCCTACTCGCTGGACATCATCCTGCCGCTGGTGAACCTGGGCCAGGAAAAGTTCTGGGGTCCGCGCGTGGCCACGCCCAAGGCCGGCGTTCTGGACGAATGGACGGAGGTCGGTGCCGCCCATGTGGTGCGCTGGCTGGTCTGGTTCGAAACCCTGTTCGGCTGGGTTGCCGGCCTGCTGCTGGTGAGCATCGTTTCGGGCCTGGCCCGCCGCAGCGAAGACTAGGGCTGCCACGCTGAGCACTCCGCCACGCGCACCGCCGCCGCGTGCGGGCCGGCCGGCGCGTTGGCCCTGAGGTGCTGCGTTACCCTCGCCGGCCTATGAGCGCCGACGCCCGCGACGACGACATCCATGCCCTGCCGGCCGGCACGCGCTTTGGCGAGCTGGAGGTGCTGGGCACGCTGGGCGTGGGCGGCTTCGGCATCGTCTACCTGGCGCGCGACCATGCGCTGCAGCGCGAGGTCGCCATCAAGGAGTACATGCCCAGCCAGTTCGCGCAGCGCGACGGGCGCTCCCAGGTGTCGGTGCGCTCGGCGTCGATGAAGGAGACCTTCGAGCTGGGCCGGCGCAGCTTCGTCAACGAGGCCCGGCTGCTGGCCCGCTTCGACCACCCTTCGCTGCTCAAGGTCTACCGCTTCTGGGAGGCCAATGGCACGGCCTACATGGCCATGCCGCGTCTGCTGGGCCAGAACCTGCGCGAGGCCCGCAAGGGTCAGGCCGTGCCGCCGCCCGAGGCCTGGCTGCGGCGCGTCTTCGACGCCGTGCTGGACGGCCTGGCCGCGCTGCATGCGCAGCAGGTCTGGCACCGCGACGTGGCGCCCGACAACATCTTCCTGCCGGCCGACGGCGGCCCGCCCATCCTGCTGGACTTCGGCGCCGCGCGACAGGCCATAGGCGACCGCACGCAGGTGTTCACGGCCATCCTCAAGCCCAGCTACGCGCCCATCGAGCAGTACGCCGAGGCGGCCCGGCTGAAGCAGGGGCCGTGGACCGATTTCTATGCGCTGGCCGCCGTCATGCACGAGCTGCTGACCGGCCGCCCGCCGCCGCCCTGCACCGCGCGCGCGATGGGCGACGAGCTGCTGCCGCTGGCCGTGCCGGGCTATTCGCCCAGCTTCCTGGCCGGGCTGGACTGGGCCTTGCGCGTGCCGCCCCACCAGCGGCCGCAGAGCGCCTCGGCCTGGCGCGAGGTGCTGGCCGGCCGGGCCGCGGTGCCGCCCCCCGAGGCCGCGCCGCCGCGCACCGTGCCACCGCCGGCCGAGCCCGAACCGCTGGACCTGGCCTTCCCGGACACCGTGCAGGCGCCGCTGGAACCCGAGGCGCCGGCTGCCGCCACGGCCGCGCCGGCGCCGGGTGGGCGTGCCGTCATCGTGGGCGGCGCGCTGGCGGCGCTGGTGCTGCTGGGCTTGTTTGTCATGCAGGTGAGCGGGTCCAAGAGCCCGCCCGTGGCGCCAGCGCCAGCGGCTGTATTGCCAACCTCACTGCCGGCCTCGGCCGTGACCTTGGACAGCGCAGCGTCCGCGGTCGAGGCCGCGCCGCCGCCCGTGACTCCCGCGCCGGCGCTGGCCGCCAGTGTCCCCAGGCCGGCATCCGCGCCGTCGCGCCGTGAGCCGGTGCCGCGGCCCGTGCTGACCGAGCGTGCCGGCGAGTTCCGGCCGGTGTCACGCCGCCCGGTGCAGGCCGCGTCCGAGCCCGTGGCCGCGTCAGCGCCGGCGCCTGCCGCACCGGCTTCGCCGGCCCAGCCGGCCAGCCCCAGCGAGGCCTGCAGCCATCGCATGCTGCTGGCGCGCGCCTGGTGCGTGGACCGCCAGTGCGAGCGGCCGCTCTTCTTCGATCATCCGGAATGCGTGCGCCTGCGCGAGATCCGCAACAGCCAAGGCCGGGTGCCTTGAGCCCCCCGGCGCTCGGCCCGAGACGCCGCAGCGCGTTAGGTCAGAACAGCGCCATCGACAGCTTGCGGCGGTACTGGTCGATCAGCGGGTCGCTCTGCACGACGGCGGCCTTGCCGGCGATCTCCAGCGTGCCGGTCTTGGCCTCGGCGGCCGGTTTGGGCGCCGGCTTGGCGAGCAGCTCCAGGATGGCCACATAGGTCTTGCGCGCCGCCTGGTCGTTCCAGGTCTTGTCGCGCATGATGATTTCCAGCAGCTCGTCCATGGCCTCGGTGAAGCGCTGGGCGGCCAGGTGGTGCCGGGCCAGCGCGAAGCGGGCGTCGAAGTCGCGCTTGTTGGCGGCAATTGATGCCTGCAGCGCGGCCACGTCGGCCGGGCCGGCCTCGGCCGCGGCCAGCCAGGTGCCCAGCGCGGCGAAACGGGCATGCGGCGTGATCGGGTCGGCCGCCTTGGCCGCCACCGGCGCAAAGGCGGCGCGGGCCTCGTCCACCAGGCCCAGCTCCAGCAGCGCCTTGACGTAGTCGAAGCGGGCGGCCTCGTTGTCGGGGTCGGTCTGCACCGCGTGGGCCAGCTTCTGCAGCGCGGCTTCCAGGTCGCCCTCGGCCATCAGGTCTTCGGCCTCGGCCACGTCGGCCTCGGCTTCGAGTTCCTCACCGGCCGGCACATGCTTGTCCAGGAACTGGCGGATCTGCGCCTCGGGCAGCGCGCCGACGAAGCCGTCCACCGGCTGGCCGTCCACGAACATCACGCAGAACGGGATGCTGCGCACACCGAACATCTGGCTGAGCTGCCCGGCGATCTCGGGCACCTCGTCGCTGTTGAGCTTGGCCAGCGTGAAGCGGCCGGCGTAGGCGGTCTCCAGCTTCTCCAGCACCGGACCCAGCGTGCGGCAGGGGCCGCACCACGGCGCCCAGATGTCCAGCAGCACGGGGCGCTGCTGGGAGGCGACGATGAGTTCGGCTTCGAAGTTCTGGAGGGTGATGTCGATCATGGCGGAGGGGAGGTGGAGACTCGGCTTCTACAATTCAAGGCTTTTCTGAGCCCCGGAGCGCGCCTTGTCTTCAGCCCCTTTGATCCCGGACGCCGTCATCGGCATCGTCATGGGCT
>JBKBVY010000174.1:0-7036 GCA_046289335.1 Roseateles sp.
CCGAGGCCCGCCGCATGCGCAGCCAGCATGTGGGCCTGCAGACGCTGCCGCCGCCGGCGCCGCCCGCCAGCGGCCCGCAGGTGGTCACGCTGCAAGGCCCCAAGCTCGCCAAGCCGCGCAAGCCGGCCTCGGCGCCCGGCAGCGGCCGATAGAATCCTGCCCGTTGGTGCTCGCGCCCGCCGTCATGGCGGACGCAGTTCAACGGGAATCAGGAGGGCGAACGGCCACGCCGCGAACCTAACCTGAGCTGTCCCCGCAACGGTAAGTGGATGGAGCCCCGGCTCCTGGTCTCGACTGCACAGCCACTGGCGCGCAAGCGCTGGGAAGGCGTCGAGGTCACCGCCAAGTCCATCAGCCCGGATACCGGCCAACGACGGGGTTGCCAGGTGCGCATGCGCCGACAGCCGTTTTTCAGCCTTGCTGCGGGGGTCAGCACGGCTGAGCGATCGTTTCCGTTCCTCTCATGTTCCAAGCTCTCTCTGCGGCCCGTCGGCCGCTGCTCGCCCTGTCCGCGCTGGCCATGGCCTCGCTCGCCCAGGCCCAGGCCAACAAGCTCGACACCGTCGTCACCACCGCCACCCGCACGCCGCAAAAACTCTCCGAGGTGCTGGCCGACCTGACCGTCATCACCCGCGCCGACATCGAGCGCCAGGCGGCAGCCAGCCTGGCCGACCTGCTGCGCAACAACGGTTGCGCGGAGATGGTGCGCAACGGCGGCGCGGCGGCCGTCACGTCCATGTACCTGCGGGGCGCCGACAACCGCCACACGCTGGTGCTGATCGACGGCGTCAAGATCGACTCGCAGGCCACCGGCGGCGCCAGCTGGCATGGCCTGCCGCTGTCGCAGATCGAGCGCGTGGAGGTGCTCAAGGGCCCGGCCAGCGCCATCTACGGCTCCGACGCGGTTGGCGGCGTCGTGCAGATCTTCACCCGCAAGGGCGCGGGCCGCATGAACGCCGACCTCGGCATCGCCGCCGGCAACCTGGGCACGTACAAGGCCGACGCCGGCTTGTTCGGCGCCACGGGCATCTTCGACTACGCGCTGACCGGCGCCTTCGAGGGCACAGACGGCTTCAACGCGACGACGCCCGAATCGCAGTTCAGCTACGTGCCCGACCGCGACGGCTACCGCAAGCGCCAGGCGCTGCTGCGCGTGGGCGCGCAGTTCAGCACCGCCCATCGCGTCGAGGCGCTGGCCCTGCGCACCTACACCCGCGGCCAGTACGACGGCAGCCGCTCGCGCCCGCTGGTGGACGACATCACCCAGCAGGATGCCGACGCCGCCCGTCTGGCCTGGACCGCGCAGTGGACGCCCGGGCTGCAGACGCAGCTGAGCTACGGCGAATCGCGCGACCGCTACGAGACCTCGCCCTCGCCCTACCTGACCGAGACCCGCGTGCGCAACCTCGCGCTGACCGGCTTCTACCAACTGAACGCCGGCCAGCAGCTGAATTTCGCCGTCGAGCGCATGGAGGACAAGCTGGAGAACAGCGGCCTGGTGACCGCCGGCGTCGGCAAGCGCGACCGCAACGGCTTCGGCCTGGGCTGGCTGATGTCGGCCGGAGCCTTCGACCTGCAGGCCCATGCGCGCCAGGACCGCGACAGCCAGTTCGGCGACGTGGCCACCGGCACGCTGCTGGCCGGCTACGAGGTGGCCAGCGGGCTGCGCGTCGTCGCCTCGGTGGGCAATGCCTTCCGCGCGCCCACCATCTACCAGCAGGGCACCGTCTACGGCCCCGACCTGAGCAAGCCCGGCGTGAAGCCGCTGAACGCCGAGCGCGGCCGCAATGCCGAGCTGGGCCTGAAGTGGGCCCGCGGCGATCACGAGTTCAGCGCCACCGCCTACCGCAACCGCATCAGCCAGCTCATCATCTTCGGCGCCGCCGGCAGCTGCCGCAGCAACTTCGGCTGCTACGAGAACGTCGACCAGGCGCGACTGCAAGGCCTGAGCCTGTCCGGCGCCACCAAGCTGGCGACGGTCAACCTGCGCGCCACGCTGGACCTGCAAAAGCCCACCAACCGGGCAAACGGCCTGCTGCTGGCCCGGCGCGCCAAGCGCCTGGGCACCATCAACGCCGACACCACGCTGGGCGCCTGGACGCTGGGCGCCGCGGTGCAGGCCTCGGGGCCGCGCTTCGACAACGCCGCCAACACGCGCCGCCTGGGCGGCTATGCCCTCGTCAACCTGAGCGCGCAGGTCGCCGTGAGCCGCGAGGTGAAGCTGCAGTTCAACGTCGACAACGTGTTCAACCGCGAACACACGACGGCCTACGGCTATGCCTCGGCGCCGCTGACCGCGCTGGCCACGCTGCGCTGGACGCCGCAGTGGTGAAGCTGCTCGCCCTGCGCCTGTGCGCCGGCTGGGCGCTGCTGCTGGCCAGCGCCTTGCCGGCGCTGGCCGTGGACATCCAGGACGACCTGGGCCACACGACCACGCTGGCCGCGCCCCCGCAGCGCATCGTCAGCCTGCTGCCCTCGCTGACCGAGACGGTCTGCGAGCTGGGGGCCTGCGGCCGCCTGGTCGGCGTGGACCGCTACTCCAACCACCCGGCGCAGGTGAACGCCCTGCCCAAGGTGGGCGGCATCGACGACACCCAGGTGGAGATGATCGCCGCGCTGCGGCCGGACGTGGTGCTGGTGGCCCAGTCCACCCGCGTGTCCGAGCGGCTGCGCGCGCTGGGCCTGAAGGTCATCGCGCTGGAGCCGCGCAGCTACCGCGACGTGCAGCGCGTGCTGGCCACGCTGGGCCGGGTGCTGGGCGTGGACGATGCGCCACGCATCTGGCGCCGCATCGAGGCCGGCGTGGCGGCCGCCGCCAGCAGCGTGCCGGCGCAGGCGCGCGGCGTGCGGGTCTACTACGAGGTGGCCAGCGGCATGTGGGCGGCAGGCAGCGTGTCCTTCATGGGCGAGACGCTGGCGCGGCTGGGCGCGGCCAACATCATCCCGCCCGAGCTGGGGCCCTTTCCCAAGATCAACCCCGAGTTCGTCGTCAAGGCCAACCCGGGGCTCATCATGATCGGCGCGCGCGGCGCCGAGGGCCTGGCCCAGCGCCCGGGCTGGGACCGCATAGACGCCATCCGCCGCGGCCGCGTCTGCGTGTTCAAGGCCGAGGAGGGCGACATCCTCGCCCGGCCCGGCCCGCGCATGGCCGAGGCGGCACAGATCATGGCGCGCTGCCTGCGCGAGAAGGCGGCGCCGTGACGATGAACGTCCGGCCGGGCACGCTGCTGCTGGTGCTGCTGCTGGCCGGCGCGGCCGGCGTGCTGGGCGGCGTTCTGGTCGGCAGCACCGGCTGGGCCGAACTGGGCGACGACGGCATGGCGCTGATCCTGTGGGAGATCCGCCTGCCGCGCTCGCTGGGCGCCTGGTGCGCCGGCGCGCTGCTGGGCATGGCCGGCGCGATGTCGCAGGGCTTGTTCCGCAACCCGCTGGCCGACCCCTATCTGCTGGGCAGCGCGTCCGGCGCCGGCCTGGCCGTCGCCATCGGGCTGGCCTTGACGGGCCTGGCCGGCCAGACCTCCTCGCTGCCGGCGCAGCTGGGGCTGACGGGCATCGCCTTCATCGGCACGCTGGCCGGCGTGGGCCTGACGCTGCTGCTGGCGCGCGGCGTGGAGCAGACGCTGCGGCTGCTGCTGGCCGGCGTGGTGGTGGGCGTGGTGCTGAACGCGCTCACCGGCCTGGCCACGCTGTGGGCGCCGGACATCCTGCGTGCGATGCAGGCCTTTCTGCTCGGCAACACCGGCCTGCTGGGCTGGAGCAGCGTGTGGGTGATGGCGGGCAGCGGCGCCGTGGCGCTGCTGGTGGGCCTGCTGGCCGCCCCCGCGCTGGACGCGCTGACGCTGGGCGAGACGACCGCCGCGTCGCTGGGCGTGCGCCTGGGCCGGGTGCGGCTGCTGTTGATCTGCGCATTCGCGCTGGCCACGGGCGCCGCCGTCGCGCAGACCGGCATCGTGGCCTTCGTCGGGCTGGTGGCGCCGCACCTGGTGCGCAGCGTCTGCGCGGCGCTGCATGGGCGCCTGATCGTGCTGTCCGCGGCCGCCGGCGGCGCGCTGCTGCTGGCGGCCGACGTGCTGGCGCGCGGCCTGATGCGGCCGCAGGAACTGCCGGTGGGCCTGATCACCGCGCTGCTGGGCGGCATCTACCTGCTGGTGCTGATGCACCGCCGCGGAGCGCCGAAGCGATGAACGCGCTCGAAGCCCGCATCACCCGGCTGCGCCTGGGCGGCCGCGACATCCTCGGCGCCATCGAGCTGGCGCTGCCGCGCACGCGCTGGACCGCCATCGTGGGGCCCAACGGCGCCGGCAAGTCCACGCTGCTGCGTGCCATGGCCGGGCTGCAGCGCTGCGAGGGCGAGCTGCGCCTGGCCGGCCGGCCGCTGGCCGACTGGCCCGGCCGCGAGCGCGCCCGCCAGCTGGCCTGGATGGGGCAGCAGGAAAGCGGCGCCGACGACCTCACGGCGCTGGACGTGGTCATGCTGGGCCGCCTGCCCCACCGACCCTGGCTGGCACCGCCCACCGCCGCCGACCAGGCGGCCGTGCAGGCCGCGATGCAGGCCACGCAGAGCTGGGACTGGCGCGAACGACGCCTCGGCTCGCTGTCCGGCGGCGAGCGCCAGCGCGTGCTGCTGGCGCGGGCCCTGGCCGTGGACGCGCCGCTGACGCTGATGGACGAGCCGCTGGCCCACCTGGACCCGCCCCACCAGGCCGACTGGATGGCGCTGGTGCGCGGCCGCGTGGCCGCCGGCCACACGGTGGTCAGCGTGCTGCACGAGCTGCACCTGGCGCTGCAGGCCGACCACCTGGTGCTGATGGCCGACGGCCGCATCGCGCATGCCGGCGCGCCGGGCGACCCGGCCACGCATGCGGCGCTGCGCCGCGTGTTCGGCCCGCGCCTGCACATCGCCCAGCTGGACGGGCGCTGGATCGCCCTGCCGCTATAACCGCTTGCACCAGCCCATGGACATCGAAGCCCCTCCCCTGAACCATCACCGGCTGGAGCAGCCCGCCGCACGCCGCGGGCTGGTGCACACCGGCGACGGCAAGGGCAAGAGCACGGCCGCCTTCGGCCTGGCGCTGCGCGACCACGGGCGCGGCAAGCCGGTGCTGATCTACCAGTTCATGAAGGTGCCCGGGCGCCTGAGCGGCTGCGGGCATGGCCCGCGAGGGCTGGGCACGCGCCGACGCCACCATCCGCAGCGGCGACCATTTCCTCGTCGTGCTGGACGAGATCATGTATCCGCTGCGCTATGGCTGGGTGCCGCTGGACGGCGTGCTCGCCTGCCTGCGCGAACGCCCGGTCCATGTGCACGTGGTGCTGACCGGGCGCGGCGCACCGGCCGAGTTGATCGAGGTGGCGGACACGGTGACGGAGATGGCCCTGGTGAAGCACCACTACCGCGCGGGCGTGTCGGCGCAGCGCGGCATCGAGGACTGAAAGCGAGAACCCATGGGCAAGGCCGTCATGGTGCTGGGCACGACCAGCGGCGCGGGCAAGAGCTGGCTGGCCACGGCGCTGTGCCGCTGGTATGCGCGCCAAGGCCTGAAGGTCGCGCCGTTCAAGGCGCAGAACATGAGCAACAACGCGCGCGTGGTGCCTGGGCTGAACGGCGCCATGGGCGAGATCGGCAGCGCCCAGTACTTCCAGGCGCTGGCCGCGCGCCGCGTGCCCGAGGTGCGCATGAACCCCGTGCTGCTCAAGCCCGAGGCCGACACGCGCAACCAGGTCGTCGTGCTGGGCGAGGTGGACGAGGCGCTCTCGCGCATGCCCTGGCGCGAGCGCAGCGCGCTGCTGCGGCCGCGCGCCCGCGCCGCGCTGCATGAGCTGCTGGGCGAGAACGACGTGGTGGTCATCGAGGGCGCGGGCTCGCCGGCCGAGATCAACCTGGCGGGCAGCGACTATGTGAACCTGGGGACTGCACGGGACGCGCGCGCCGCCTGCCTGCTGGTCACCGACATCGACCGCGGCGGTGCCTTCGCCCACCTGTACGGCACGCACCAGCTGATGCCCGCCGACGTGCGCGCGCAGGTCAAGGGCTTTGTGCTGAACCGCTTCCGCGGCGATGCCGGCCTGCTGGCGCCGGGCCCCGAGCAGTTGCAGCGCCTGACCGGCGTGCCCACCATCGCCACGCTGCCGATGTGGCGCGGCCATGGGCTGCCCGAAGAGGACGGCATCTATGACGACCCCTGGCCTGCGGGTACGCAGGCTCCCCCCCAAGGGGGCCCGGCCGCCCTTGGGAGCGGCCCGGCGGGCGGCCGGAGCGACGACAACGCCACCGGCGAGGGCCTGCGCATCGCCGTCGTCGCCTACCCGCGCATCTCCAACCTGGACGAGTTCCAGCCGCTGCGCCAGCTGCCCGGCGTGCGGCTGTGCTGGGCGCGCACGCCGGCCGACCTGGCCGGCGCCGACTGGGTCGTGCTGCCGGGCAGCAAGTCCACCGCCGCCGACCTCGCCTGGCTGCGCACGCAGAAGCTGGACGCCGCCGTCAACGCCCACCGCGGCCGGATCCTGGGCATCTGCGGCGGCCTGCAGATGCTGGGCGAGGCGCTGATCGACACGCATGGTGTTGACGGCAATGCGCCGGGCCTGGGCCTGCTGCCGCTGGTGACGGTGTTCGAGCCCAACAAGCTGCTGCGCAGCACCGCGCTGCAGTTCGACGCGACCGAGGGCCCCTGGGCGGCGCTGGCCGGGGTGCAGGCCCAGGGCTACGAGATCCGCCACGGCCGCACGCAGCCGCACGCGGGCCTGCCGCCGCCGCGGGTGGCGCTGCGCAATGCGGCGGGCGAGGCCATAGGCTGGCAGGCTGGCCGGGTGTTGGGCGTCTACGCCCACGGCCTGTTCGAGCAGCCCGCCGTGCTGCAGGCGCTGTTCGGCCAGGCCGGCCGGCCGCTGGACGCCGTGTTCGACGGCCTGGCGGATTTCATTGACCTGCACTTCCAGCCGGGCAGACTAGCGGGGTTGCTCGACTGACAAGCCGTGAACGAAACACCGATCACTGCCGTTGAGCGCGATGCCACACGTTGTGCTGGCAGCCAGAGGT
>JBKBVY010000175.1:0-7021 GCA_046289335.1 Roseateles sp.
TGCTCGCTGGCGCCATGGCGCAGGTCCACGCGGTCGTCGATGACGTTGATGCCGCCCACGAAGGCGACCTCGCCGTCCACCGTGCACAGCTTCTGGTGCAGCCGGCGCAGCTGGCCGCGCTGGAACCAGCGCCACCAGCGGTCCATGGGGCGGAACACCGCGAACGCGACGCCGCTGCCCGCGAAGCGCCGCTGCAGCACGGCCAGGCTGGCGCCGCTGCCGAAGCCGTCCACCACCACGCGCACGCGCACGCCGCGGCGGTCGGCGGCAATGAGCGCGTCGGCCATGGCCAGCGCGGTGGCATCGTTGTGGAAGATGTAGGTGGCCAGCCAGATCTCGCGATGCGCGGCCGCGATGGCCGCATGCATCTGCGGGAACAGCTGGTCGCCGCCGCGCAGCAGCTCGATCTCGTTGCCGCCGACGAAGCCGGTGTCGATGGCCGAATGCCGGCTGCGGCGGCGCGCGCCCATGCGCCTCATGGCGCCGGGCTCCGCACCGGGGCGATGGCGCGGACGCAGCTCATTCGCGCGTCAGCTCCACGACCAGCGGCAGATGGTCGGACATGCGCGCCCAGGAGGGTCCGCGCGGCACGTGGATGCCGGTGCAGCGCAGCCCGCGGGTGTAGACGCGGTCCAGCGTAAACACCGGCAGCCGCGACGGAAAGGTGGCGGCGCGGGCCCGGCCGTGCGGCGCTACGGCGCGGTGCAGCTCGTGGGTGCGCATGGCGCCGTCCAGGCGCTCGCCCCAGTCGTTGAAGTCGCCGGCCACCAGCAGCGGCGCGCCCGCCGGCACATGCTCGCGCACGAACACCGCCAGCCGCTCCACCTGCCGCATGCGGCTGGCGTGGATGAGGCCGAAGTGCGCCACCACCACATGCACCTCGGTGCCCTGCCAGTGCACCGGCACGTGCAGCAGGCCGCGCTGCTCGAAGGCATGGTCGGACACGTCGTGGTGGCCCACGTCGCCCATGGGCCAGCGCGACAGCAGCGCGTTGCCATGCTCGCCGAAGCGGGTGGTGGCGTTGGTGCGGTAGGCCACCTCGTAGCCGTCGGGCGCCAGGAACTCGGCCTGGCCCTTATCGGGCCAGCCGAACCAGGTGCGGTCGAAGTAGGCAGCCTCGCGGTGGTGGAACAGCCGCACCTCCTGCAGGCACACGAGGTCGGCGTCCAGCGCCGCCACGCCCATCTGCAGGTTGTGGATCTCCAGGCGCTTGGCCGGGCCCAGGCCGCGCACGCCCTTGTGGATGTTGTAGGTGGCGACCCGCAGCACGTCGCCGGCCGGATGCGGCAGCGGGCGAAGCGGGCTCATGCGTCGGCCGGCGGGCTGAACCGCGGCAGCTGCAGCACCGCCTCGGCGTTGGACGGCGAGAAGCAGCGGTCGGCCGCCTCGTGCCAGGGCAGCCAGCGCCAGGCCAGGTGCTCGCGCGGCGCCAGCGTGGGCGTCAGCGCCGCCGGCAGCCGCAGGCCGAACACATGCTCGGTGTTGCGCGTGACGCCGGGCGCATAGCGGTGCCGCCAGTGGGGATAGATGTCGTAGACGTTGGCGAGCTGCCAGTCGGTCAGCCGGCCGCCGACGGCGGCGATGTCCAGCCCGGTTTCCTCCAGCACCTCGCGGCGCGCGGTCTCGGCCAGCGGCTCGTCGGGGCTGTCCTTGGAGCCGGTGACGCTCTGCCAGTAACCGGGATGGTCGGCACGCTCCAGCAGCAGCACCTGCAGGTCGGGCGTGTGGATGACGACGAGGACCGACTCGGGGATCTTGTAGGGCTTGGCCAACTGCATGCACAAAGCATAGCGACCTCGCGCGCCCGGCCGGCCGTGTATGGGAATGAAAAAGGCCGGCATCGCTGCCGGCCTTCGGGGCTGTCGCCGTGCGCGCTCAGCTGCGCGTCAGGGTGGCCTTGAGCATGCTGTTCAGCAGGTCCAGCGACTCGGCCAGGTGGGCGCGGGTCTCGACCGACAGGCCCGGCTTGGCCGCGGCCGCGCGCAGGTCGGCGGCCAGCTGCGTGGCATGCCAGCGGGCCATGGAGAAGGCGTCGGCATAGACGGTGGCCGCATTGGTCGAGCGGTTCAGCTGGGCCTGCAGGCGCTTCAGGTACTCGCGCTGCAGGCTGCGGCGCATGCGGTCGATCTCGGCGCCGGTCTTGAGCTCGCTGAAGACGGCAGCCTGCAGCGTCGCATAGACCTCGCTGAGTGACACCGCCGACTTGCGCTGGGCCTCGGGCAGGAAGCTGCCCTGCTCGATGAGGCGGCGTGCGGTGTTGGCCGACATCAGGCGGTCCAGCACCCGGCCCTGCAGCGCGGCCACGGCGTCGGGGATGGACAGCGGCTGGCCGCGGCCCTCCCACTCGTTGTAGTCCAGCGTCTGCATCGCGATGAATTCAGGGCTGAACTTGAACGAGTTGCTGGACAGCAGACCGGTCGCGATGAAGCGCAGCGCCTCGCGCTGCTGCGCACTGTCCACCGGCTTGAAGGCCTGGCCCGGCGTGACGCCCGGCACGATGCGCTCGGCATGCAGGCCGCCCACGTACTTGCTGACGTTGTTGGCCGTCATGCCCAGCTGGCGGAACGACTCCAGCACGGAGCGGCGCGCGCGGAACGGGTCTTCGCCCGACTCGGGCTTGCGCGTCTGCACGCGCTCCCACAGCTCCTGGCTGAGCTTGAGGCGCTTCTTGGCATAGGCCAGCGGGTCGTCGCCAAGGTCGCGCTGGTTGCTGCGCGGGTCGAAGCCGTCGAACGGGCCGCCCACGCCCTGGTCGAAGTCGTCGCCATAGGCCAGCTGCGGCTCGGTGGAGCGCGCCGCGATCCTGGCCAGCTCGGCGGCCTCCTGGGCGGCGGGGATGGGCTTGTAGGCGTACTCGATGGCCCAGTAGTCGTAGGCGCCCAGCGTGGTGTTGGTCAGGCTGGCCCGCGGCTCGCCCTGGAGCGGCAGGTTGTAGGCGTTGTAGTCCATCACCGAGTTGGAGATGCCATTGGCCTCGGTCCAGGCCTTGTCGCGCAGCTGCGCCTGGGTGACGGTGGTGGACGAGCGGAAGTTGTGCTTGAGGCCCAGCGTGTGGCCCACCTCATGCATGATCACGTCCTTCACGACGGCCTGGGCCAGCGCCTCGGCCTCGGGGCCGTTCATGTCCAGCCCGTCGCGCAGCGCCAGCAGGTCCAGCGCGAAGCCCAGCTCGTTGGCCTGGTCGGCGGCGTAGGTGCAGAGCTGGTCGACCAGCGCGCGGCTGCGCTCGCCCATCCAGCTGGCGCCGTGGCGGTGGTCATGGTCGTGCGCATGGCTGGCCACGTCGTCGCTGGCCAGGCGGCGGGCGCCGCGACTGAAGACGTCGCTCATGCCGATGTCGGCATCCAGGATCTCGCCGGTGCGCGGGTCCCGGCTGCTGGGGCCGATGGCAAAGCCCACGTCGGCGCCGGTGAACCAGCGCACGGACGCATGCGTGGCGTCCATGTTGTCCCAGTCGGCGTCATCGGGCTGCTGCCGCGCCTGGATGGCGTCCTTGAAGCCGATCTTCTCGAAGGCCTTGTTCCACTCCAGGATGCCGGCCTTGACGGCCTCGCGGTACTTGGCCGGGATGTTCTTGTCCATCCAGTAGACGATGGGCTGCACCGGCTCGGACAGCGCGGCGGCGGGGTCCTTCTTCTCCAGGCGCCAGCGCGCCACCATGTGCACGCGGGTGTTGGCCTTGGTGTCCTCGCCCAGGTTGCTGTAGCTCTCCATGAAATGGCCCAGCCGCGGGTCGGCCAGGCGCACGGCCGCCGGCTGCTCGGGCAGCGCGCGGAAGCTGTAGACGAAGCTGAAGAACATCGAGCGCGGGTCCGGCGTCGTCTGCGGCGGCGTGGGCGTGGGCACCGGGGCGGGCGTCAGCGGCGGCGCGGGAATGCGCGGCGTGGCGAAGTGCACGCGCGAGGTCAGCGTGGTGATCTGGGCGTCGGCCCGGCTGGCCTCGATGAAGGAGTTGGCGCGGTCGGGCGCGTAGGGCAGGCGGTAGGCGGCTTCCAGGCGGGTGGAGTAGCCGGGGATGTCGCCCAGCAGCAGCGCCGACGCATCCACCAGCACCGACTTGCGGTCCGGATGCTCGGCGCTGGCCACGGGGCCGGCCGTGATCAGGCTGGGCGAGAAGGCCTGCTCCAGCACCAGCTTGCTGCTGGGGTCGCCGCTGCGGAACTTGCTGTTCAGCGCGATCAGCTGCACCTGGTTGCCGATGCGGCGCCACTCCACCATCTCGTCGCCGATCATCTGGCTGGCATACAGGCCGCGCTCGCCGATGGAGTTGGCGACGTTGACGCTGAACAGGAAGGGCTTGTTGAACTGCTCCTTCGGGATCTCGATCCAGACCTTCTCGTCCTTGCGCCAGACCGGGAACAGGCCGGGCTGCTCCTTGGCGCCCTTGATGACGTCGGCAAAGGGCTTGGGGGCGGTGGGATCGGCCGGCGGGCGGGCGGGCGCGGCGGCCGGCGCGGAGGCGGCGCCGTTGGGTGCGGGAGGCGTCTGGGCCTGGGCGGTGGCCAGCGCGATCAGGGCGGCCGAGGCGAGGGCGGTACGGGACAGGCGGGTCATGCTGAACGTCCGAAGGGAATGACAAAGTTCGCGACTTTGGGCGGCGGCGACACTCGCGTCAATCGGCATCGATCACCGTCGCGACCACACCAAACTTCACGGCAAAACTTCCGTCATGGCCCTCACACATCTGCTTTATCTGCATGGTTTCCGCTCGTCGCCGGCCTCGGCCAAGGCGCGCCGCATGGCGGACTGGGCCGCGCAGCAGCCCGGGCTGGTGTTCGCATGCCCGCAGCTGCCGCCGTCGCCGCGCGATGCGATGGCGCTGGCAACCAAGCTCGTGGCCGGCTGGCCGGCCGAAGGCGCGGCCGTCATCGGCAGCTCGCTGGGCGGCTTCTATGCGACCTCGCTGGCCGAGCAGCGGCCCCACCGCAGCTGGCGCGTGGCCGTGCTGAACCCGGCCGTGGACCCGGCACGTGACCTGGCCCGCCACATCGGCACGCTGACCGCCTGGCACGACCCGCAGCTGCAGTTCGAGTTCACCGCGCAGCATGTCGCCGAGCTGGCGGCCCTGGCGCCGCCGCCGCGGCTGAGCAACCCGAGCCGCTACTACGCGCTGATCGCCAAGGGCGACGAGCTGCTGGACTGGCGCGAGATGCTGGCCCGCTACGCCGGCTGCGACGGCGAGGTGCTGGACGGCAGCGACCACGGCCTGAGCGACTTCGAGGCCCACCTGCCCGCCCTGCTGGAGCACCTGACGCGCTGAGGGAGAATCCCGCCCCTATGTTTGCGCTGTTTGATGACGCCGGGAAGTTCCTCGCCGGCCGGGTGATGTCTGAGGCCGACGCCTCGCTGCAGGTCGAGCTGGACTCGGGCAAGCGGGTCAAGGTCAAGGCCGCCAACGTGTTGCTGAAGTTCGAGCAGCCGGCGCCCGCCGTGCTGCTGGCCGAGGCCCGCACGCTGGCCGACGACATCGACCTCGACCTGGCCTGGGAGTTCGCGCCCGAGGGCGAATTCGGCTTCGCCGACCTGGCGCGCGACTACTTCGACGCCAAGGCTGGCGTGGTGCAGCAGGCCGCCGCGCTGTTCCGGCTGTTCGACGCGCCGCACTATTTCCGCCGCGCCGGCAAGGGCCAGTTCAAGAAGGCGCCGGAGGAGACGGTCAAGGCCGCGCTGCTGGGCATCGAGCGCAAGCGCCAGCAGGCGCTGCAGATCGCGGCCTGGGCCGAGGAGCTGGTCCAGGGCAGCTGCCCGCAGCCCATCCAGGACCAGATCTACAAGATCCTGTTCAAGCCCGACAAGAACGGCCCCGAGTACAAGGCCGTGGTCGAGGCGAGCAAGCAGTCCCACAAGGCCCCGCTGGACCTGCTGCAGGCCGCCGGCGCCATCACCAGCCCCTACCAGTTCCACTGGAAGCGCTTCCTGTTCGAGAACTTCCCCAAGGGCGTGGGCTTCCCTCAGCTGTCGGCGCCGGAGATCAAGGACGAGTTGTCGCTGTCACCGGTGCGCGCGTTCTCCATCGACGACTCGCAGACCACCGAGATCGACGACGCGCTGTCGGTGCAAGGCCTGGGCACCGGCACCGTGACCTTCGGCGTGCACATCGCAGCACCCGGCCTGGCGATTCAACCCGACTCGGCCGTCGACAAGGTCGCCCGCGAGCGGCTGTCCACGGTCTACATGCCGGGCTGGAAGATCACCATGCTGCCCGACGACGTGGTGCAGGCCTACACGCTGATCGAGGGCCGCGACTGCCCGGCCGTGTCCATCTACTTCACGATGGACGAGGCGACCTTCGAGGTCCGCGCGAAGGAAACCAGGCTGGAGCGCGTGCACATCGCCGCCAACCTGCGCCATGACAAGCTGGACGGCATCGTCACCGACGCCACGCTGTCCGGCGAGGCGCCGGCCGATTACGCCTTCGCACCGGAGCTGGCCTTCTGCTGGCGGCTGGCCAAGGCGCTGAAGGCGCAACGCGAGGTCGTGCGCGGCAAGCCCGAGACCTTCAACCGGCCGGACTACAACTTCCGCCTGGCCGGCGAGCGCATGGAGCCGCCCAACGGCACGGAGTCCGTCGAGATCAGCGTGCGGGCCCGCGGCAGCGCGCTGGACCTCATCGTGGCCGAGGCCATGATCCTGGCCAACTCGGCCTGGGGCGGCTGGCTGGCCGAACTGGGCCTGCCCGGCATCTACCGCAGCCAGGCCAGCCTCGCGCCCGGCATCAAGGTGCGCATGGGCGTGAAGGCGCTGCCGCATGCCGGCATGGGCGTGGCCAGCTACACCTGGGCCAGCTCGCCGCTGCGCCGCTATGTGGACCTGGTCAACCAGTGGCAGATCATCGCGGCGGCCCGCCACGGCAAGACGGCGGCGCTGGTGGCGCCGTTCAGACCGAAGGATGCGCAGCTGTTCTCCATCATCTCGGCCTTCGAGTCGGCCTACGCCGCCTACAACGGCTTCCAGAGCGCCATCGAGCGCTTCTGGACGCTGCGCTGGCTGCAGCAGAACGGAGTGACCGAGCTGACCGCCA
>JBKBVY010000176.1:0-6986 GCA_046289335.1 Roseateles sp.
CGGCGCAGGAAGGGCGAGTCCGCCGGCGTGGCACCGCCCAGCACGAAATGGTTGCCGCCACCGGTGCCGGTGTGGCGGCCGTCGATCATGAACTTCTCGCTGCACAGCCGCGTCTGCCGCGCGGCCTCGTACAGGAACTCGGTGTGCTGGACCAGCTCGCCCCAGTTGTGCGCCGGGTGGATGTTGACCTCGATGACGCCGGGGTCGGGCGTGACGGCCAGCAGCTTGAGCCGCGGGTCGCGCGGCGGCGGGTAGCCCTCCAGCACGACCTTGAAGCCGGTGTCCTCGCAGGTGGCCTCCACGGCAGCCAGCAGTTCCAGGTAATGCTCCAGCTTCTCCAGCGGCGGCATGAAGACGTAGAGCACGCCGCTGGCTTGGCCCTGGGCTTCCGCCTTGGGGCCGTTGGCGCGCCGCGGGTCGCGGGCCTCCACGCACAGCGCGGTGCGGGTGATCCAGTGCGCGCTCTCGAAGCGCACCGGCGCGGCCGGGTCGGCCGACGGCGCCCAGGGCGAATCGCCCGGTGCGAAACCGTTGCCCACCAGCACGCCACCTTCGCGCCGCGTCGCGGGGATCGGGCCGGTCGAGGTCGGGCCCTGGGCCTGCGCCCGCAGCGTGGCGGCGGCCGGCAGCATGCCGCGCGGCGCGAACGGGTCTTGCTCGATCAGATAGGGATAGTCGCCCTTGCCCACCCAGGGCAGCGAGTCCAGCGGCAGCCGCCAGCCCATGGGCGAGTCGCCGGGGAACAGATAGAGCCGCTCGTCGCGGAGGAACCAGGGCCCGGTCTGCCAGCGCGTGCCGGCCAGCGCGGGTGAGTCGCCGGCATGGCGGATGGGCAGCACATAGCCGACGACGTGGGACAGCCCCTGCTCGAACACGCGGCGCAGGCGGGCGCGCTCCAGCTCGTCGTCCAGCCGCGAATCGAACGGGTCGACGTTGACCGGCAGCCGGCGCTCGCGCCACAGGTAGTACCAGGTGTCCTCGTAACCGGGCTGCACATGGGTGTCGGCCAGGCCCAGGCGTGCGGTCAGCGCCGTCATGAAGGTCTTGGCATGCTCGCTGGTGTAGGCGTGGCCCTCGCGCTCGTCGGCGAACCAGTCGGGGTTGCGCCAGCAGGGCTGGCCGTCGGCGCGCCAGTAGATGTTCAGCGCCCAGCGCGGCAGCTGCTCGCCCGGATACCACTTGCCCTGGCCGAAATGCAGGAAGCCGCCCTGGCCGTATTCGTCGCGCAGCCGGTGCGTGAGCTGCTGCGCATACAGGCGCTTGGTGGGGCCTAGCGCGTCGGTGTTCCATTCGGGCGCGTCGCGGTCGGCCATGGCGACGAAGGTGGGCTCGCCGCCCATGGTCAGGCGCACGTCGTGGGCCTGCAGGTCGGCATCGACCTGCTCGCCCAGCTTCAGCACCTCGGCCCATTGGGCGTCGGTGTAGGGCTTGGTCACGCGCGGCGATTCGTAGATGCGCGTGACGGCCATCTCATGGCCGAACTCGACCTCGCACTTGTCCACGCCGCCGCTGATGGGCGCCGCGCTGCCCGGCGTGGGCGTGGCGGCCAGCGGGATGTGGCCCTCGCCGGCCAGCAGGCCCGAGGTGGGATCCAGGCCTATCCAGCCGGCGCCCGGCAGGTAGACCTCGCACCAGGCGTGCAGGTCGGTGAAGTCCACCTCGGTGCCGCTGGGGCCGTCCAGCGCCTTCTCGTCGGGCGCCAGCTGGATCAGGTAGCCCGACACGAAGCGCGCCGCCAGGCCCAGGTGGCGCAGCAGCTCCACCAGCAGCCAGGCGGAGTCGCGGCAGGAGCCCGAGCCCTTGGCCAGCGTCTCCTCCGGCGTCTGCACGCCGGGCTCCAGGCGGATCAGGTAGGACACGCTGTTCTGCACGCGCTGGTTCAGCGCCACCAGGAAGTCGATGGTGGCACGCTCGGTGCGCGGGATGTCCTTCAGATAGGCCGCCAGCAGCGGCGTGGCCGGGCCGGCCTGCAGATAGGGCGCCAGCTCGACCTGCTGCGCCTCGTCATACGCGAACGGGAAGGTCTGCGCATGCGGCTCCAGGAAAAAGTCGAAGGGGTTGTAGACCGCCATCTCGGCCACCAGGTCCACCGTCACGGTGAACTCGGTGGTCTTCTCCGGGAACACCAGCCGCGCCAGGTAGTTGGCGAACGGGTCCTGCTGCCAGTTGATGAAGTGCTTGGCCGGCTCGATGCGCAGCGAGTAGCTCAGGATGGGTGTGCGGCAGTGCGGCGCCGGGCGCAGGCGCACGACCTGCGGGCCCAGGTTGACCGGCCGGTCGTACTTGTAGCGGGTGACGTGCTTGAGGGCGACGTGGATGGCCATGCGGGGTCCTCAAACCAGGAAGTCGTTGCTGATGCCGTTGCCCAGGTCGGCGACCTTGGCGAGGAAGTCGTCCAGGTAGTTGTGCAGCCCGGTCGCCAGGATCTCGTCGATGCGGCCGAAGTTCAGCTCGGCCTCCAGCCGGCCGGCGCGGCGCAGCGTCTCGGCGGACTGCGGATTGGCCACGCGCTTCAAGTTGCCCACCAGCCGCGACATGCAGTGGGCCAGCGAGCGCGGCATGTCCTGGCGCAGGATCAGCAGCTCGGCCACCTTGTCGGGCTGGATGACGTTGCTGTAGACCTTGCGGTAGATCTCGAAGCCCGACACCGAGCGAAGCACGGCCGACCAGTAGTAGAAGTCGCGCGCGGCGTCGCCGTCGGAAGGCGCATCGCTCTCGTCGTAGAACTTCACGTCCAGCAGCCGCGCGGTGTTGTCGGCGCGTTCCAGGAAGGAGCCGATGCGGATGAAGTGGAAGGCCTCGTCCTGCAGCATGGTGCCCACCGTCACGCCGCGCGACAGGTGGCTGCGGTACTTGACCCACTCGAACAGCGCGCCGGGGTCGCGCAGCCAGTCGGCCTGCAGCTGCTTGCGGAACTCCAGCCAGGTCTGGTTGGTGGTCTCCCAGACCTCGGTGGTCAGCGAGCCCCGCACCGCGCGGGCGTTCTCGCGCGCCGCGCGCAGGCAGTTGAAGATGGACGACAGGTTGTTCTCGTCGGCGACGAAGAACTTCATGACGCTGCGCGCGTCCACCGTCGTGTAGCCGCTGGCATGCAGCGCGTTCAGCTCGGAGATGGACAGCAGGCTGCGCCAGGTCTGCTCCGCTTCGACGGCGGACTGCGGCTGCAGCGTGGTCTGGTAGGCAATGTCCAGCAGGCGGGCGGTGTTCTCGGCGCGCTCGACATAGCGAGCCATCCAGTACAGGTGATCGGCGGTTCTCGACAGCATGCTTCAGTCCTCCCTCAATCCTCAAGGACCCAGGTGTCCTTGGTGCCACCGCCCTGGCTGCTGTTCACGACCAGGGAGCCCTCCTTCAAGGCGACGCGCGTCAGCCCGCCCGGCACCATGCGCACGGAAGAACCCGACAGCACGAAGGGTCGCAGGTCAATGTGACGGGGCGCGATGCCGCTCTCGACAAACGTGGGGCAGGTGGACAGCGACAGCGTGGGCTGCGCGATGTAGTTGCCCGGGTTGGCCACCAGCTGGGCGCGGAAGGCCTCGATCTCGGCCTGGGTGGCGGCCGGCCCCACCAGCATGCCGTAGCCGCCCGCGCCATGCACCTCCTTGACCACCAGCTCCGGCAGGTGGGCCAGCGTGTAGGCCAGGTCGTCCTTCTCGCGGCAGACGTAGGTGGGCACGTTCTGCAGGATGGGCTTCTCGCCGAGGTAGAACTCGATCATCTTCGGCACATAGGGATAGATGGACTTGTCGTCCGCGATGCCGGTGCCGATGGCGTTGGAGAGCGTCACGCGGCCCGCCTTGTAGGCGTCCACCAGGCCCGCGCAGCCCAGCTGCGAGTCGGCGCGGAAGACCTGCGGGTCCAGGAAGTCGTCGTCGATGCGGCGGTAGATGACGTCCACGCGCTTCGGTCCGCGCGTCGTGCGCATGTAGACGAAGCCGCCGTCCACGAACAAGTCCTGGCCCTCCACCAGCTCCACGCCCATCTGCTGGGCCAGGAAGGCATGCTCGAAGTAGGCCGAGTTGTACATGCCCGGCGTCATGACGACGACCGTGGGGTCCGACACCCCCGGCGGCGCGACGCTGCGCAGCGTGTCCAGCAGCAGGTCGGGGTAGTGCGCCACCGGCGCGATGCGGTGGCTGACGAACAGCTCGGGGAAGAGCCGCATCATCATCTTGCGGTTCTCCAGCATGTAGCTCACGCCGCTGGGCACGCGCAGGTTGTCCTCCAGCACGTAGTACTGGCCGCTGCCGTCCGGGTGGCCGGCGCGCACGATGTCGACGCCGGCGATGTGGCTGTAGACACCGCCCGGCACGTCCACGCCCATCATCTCCTTGCGGAACTGGGCGTTGTTCAGGATCTCGTCGGCCGGCACGATGCCGGCCTTCAGGATCTCCTGGCCGTGATAGACGTCGTGGATGAAGCGGTTCAGCGCCGTCACCCGCTGGGCCAGGCCGGCCTGCATGCAGGTCCACTCGGCCGCCGGGATCACGCGCGGGATCAGGTCGAAGGGGATCAGCCGCTCGGTACCCTCGCCGCTGTCCTTGTCGCCGTAGACGGCAAAGGTGATGCCGACGCGGCGGAAGATCAGCTCGGCCTGCTCGCGCCGCTCGCGCATCAGCGACTCGGGCTGCTCGGCCAGCCAGCGGGCATAGGCCTGGTAGTGGGCGCGGGTTCCTTGGCCCCCCGAGGCGTTCATCTCGTCAAACGCGGTCTGCATCGTCGCTGCTCCTCTCGCCCCGACGACGCAAATTCCGCGCCACGATCAGCCGCGGCATTCAGGTGCGCAATGCACCGGCAGCGTGCAGGCTTCCCGCCGCCGGAGCGCCGAGGCACCAGGGTTATACCCGGCGCCCCGGCGCGGGCTCAGAACCGGACCTGCAGACCCGTCTGCGCCGAGCGGCCCGGCTGCGGCGCCAGGCCGCGGATGGTCGCCGCCGCGGTCGCGTTGTAGGCCAGCTGGTTGCCCAGGTTGTCCAGCTTCAGGTACCACAGCGCATCGGTGCCGCCCCAGCGCAGCTGGCGGGCGACGGACAGGCGCACCAGGCCGTAGCCCGGCGTGGGCGCGTCGAAGGCGGCCACGCGGGTCTGGCGCGCGGCACCGCGCCACTCCAGCCGGCCGGACCACTCGCCCCACTTGCCCTCCAGGCCCAGCATCGCGCGCAGCGGCGCCAGACGCGGCAGCGGCTCACCCGTCTGCCGGTTCTCGCCGCGCACGGCGTCCAGCTGGCCCAGCAGCGCGACGGCCGGATGGGCCTGCCAGCGCGCCTCCAGCTCCACGCCGCGCAGCCGGGCCGGCACGGCCTGGAAGGCGTAGACGGGCAGCTCGTGGACCTCATCGCCATGGCCGTGGTCGCCCTCGACATGCTCGCCGGTGGCGTTCAGCGCGATGTAGTTGGCAAAGCGGGTCTCGTAGACGTTGAAGTGCACATGGCTGTCCCGGCCCTCCCATTTCAGGCCCAGGTCCAGGCCCTTGGAGCGCTCCTCGCGCAGGTCGGGGTCGCCCCGCTCGAAGGCCGCGCTGGCCACATGCAGGCCGTTGGCGAACAGCTCGTAGTAGGCCGGCGCCCGCTCCGTGCGGTTCAGGTTGGCGCTGGCCTGCCAGCCGCCGGCCAGCGGCAGCACGCCGCTGAGCGCCAGACTGGTGGGGCTGAAGCGCCGTGTCTGCGCGGCGCCGAAGCGATCGCCGCCGTCCGAGCTGACCGTCACCCGCTCGCCGCGTGCGCCGACCGACCAGTCCACGCCGCCCAGCTTCGCCTGCTCCAGCACGAACACGCCGCGGTTGCGCGTGCGCGTGCTCGGCACGAAGGCTTCCTCGCCCAGCGCCGAGAAGTCCAGCGACTCCGTCTGCACGCCCAACACGCCACGCCAGGGGCCCAGCGGCGCATGCGCCAGCTCCAGCCGGCCGTCGGTGCCGCGGCTCTTGAAGGTGGTGCCCACCTCGGCCCCTTCCATCTCGGTGTGCTCGTAGCGGTTGCGGCTGAGCTGCCAGCTGATGCGCTGCACCGGGCCGTCGGTGGCGGCCCATTCACCGGCCGTGGCCAGGCGCTGGCGCTGCATCCGGATGGTCACATCGGGCTCGGCCGTGACGCCGTAGTCGTTGCGGAAGTCGTCCACCGACACGCCGGCAAAGCCGCCCTGGAAGAACACCGAGCCGCCGACCGCGCCGCCGTGGCTCTTGGCCGCCGAGTTGCGCACGGTGCTGCGGCTCTCGCTGCCGTCGTCGGTCGGGCTGCTGAAGCGCGGCGCGCGCTGGTCGCCGGCATCGCGGCCGGCCATGTCCACATGCCAGCCAAAGCCCGAGTTGGCCTGGCCGCTGCCGCCGTCCAGCACCACGGCGCCGCTCTTGTCGCGCGCGGCACCGCCCAGGCGCAGCTCGGCCGCACCGCTCAGGCCGGGCGTGAAGGCGCGCGGGATGCGGTTGTCCAGCGTGTTGACCACGCCGCCCACCGCATTGCCGCCGTACAGCAGCGCCACCGCGCCGCGCAGCACCTCGACCTTGTCGATGACCAGCGGGTCGATGGCCACGCCGTGATCGAAGCTGAGGTTGGACGCGTCCACCGACGCGCCGGAGTTGTTCAGGATGCGCACGCGGTCGCCGTCCAGGCCGCGGATGACCGGCCGGCTGGCATTGGGGCCGAAGTTGGTGGCCGCCACGCCGGGCAGCCCTTGCAGCGTGTCGCCGAGGTTGGCGCCGCGGGTCAGCACGAGCTGGTCGCCCGACAGCGAATCGCTGGGCTGGGCCAGCACCGCGCTATTCAGCGGGTTGCCGGTGACGACCACCTTGTCGAGCGACTCGGTGGGGGCTTGGGATTGGGCCTGGGCGGCCAGGGTGAACGACAGGCAGGCGGCCGCGACGGGCGCCAGGACAGGGGAACGCATGGGGAAGACTTCCGGTTCTGAAAACGCAAAGCGCGCGCACCGCCTGGCAGGGCGGTCGCGGCGGGACCTGGGGTTCAGACGGAAGCGGGCGGGGCGCGCGCCGGCGG
>JBKBVY010000177.1:0-6914 GCA_046289335.1 Roseateles sp.
CCTCGGCCTCCAGCGCGGCCCGCACGCCGGCCTGCGCCGCGGCGGCCTCGTACCAGCCCTGCGCGGCGGCGACGAACAGCTGCTGCACCAGCGCGTCGCGCTGCGCGAACGCGGCGGCCAGCTGCTGGCGCGACTGCTCCACATTGGCCGCGCGGGCGCCGAAGTCCAGCAGCAGCCAGTTCAGCGCCAGGCTGCTGCCGCTGACCTGGTTGGGCTTGACCGGCGAATAACCGTTGCGCAGGACGTCGTAGCTGCTGCTGACGCCGGCCGTCACATTGGGCAGGTAGGTGCCATGGCTGACGCCCAGCTGCGCGGCGCGGGCAGCGGCCTCGTGCCGGGCCTGGCGAGTGCGCGGGTTGTTGCACAGCGCCAGCCGGATCGCGTCGGCCAGCGCCAGCGGGTTGGGCAGCTCGGCCACGCAGTCCAGCGCGGCGGCGTCGCCCGGCAGGGGCTGGGCCGCCGCCTCGGGCGGCAGCAGCACGCCGAAGGCATCCAGCGTCTGCGCCGAGGCCGCACGCACCGCCACGCCCAGCCAGCCCGCCAGCGCCAGCAGCAGGGGCAGCAACAGCCGGCAGGTGCGGCGCAGGACGGTGGGACGGGTGGGGATGCGGTGCATGGATGGGGCCCTCGCTGGCAACCCCATCCCGTCTGCATGCAATCGTTGGTGGATTGGGGGTTTGCGGATCGGGAGTGTCTGCAGCGGGGCAGGCGCGCGCATGGCCCATAGGAGCCAACCTCCTGGCACCCAAGGGGCCAGCGCCGAACCGGACAACGATGGTCCCGAAAGGCAGGTGAAAAATGCCAGCGGAACCGCTACGGCACCCTCTCACGAGGGCGGCTGCCGCATGCGCCCTGCATGCCACACCACCAAGCCACCGCGGCCACACCTGCCGAAAGTCATGGCCCGGGCGGTGGCGCGATGGCTCTTTTGGTCCATCGCGGGCAACGCCGCCAACCGCGGGTGATGCGCCGATAACGCTCAAACAGGGGGTGGCATCTCGGCCCGGGCAAGACCTGGCACCCGAGGCCCGCAGCCGGGCGCATCACGCCGCAAGTCGCCGAAGCGAAAGCGCAAAGAAAAAGCCCCCGGGTCTTGCGATCCGGGGGCTTCCAATCTTCAGAATTTTGGTAGGCGCGATTGGATTCGAACCAACGACCCCCACCATGTCAAGGTGGTGCTCTAACCAACTGAGCTACGCGCCTGAAGAGCTGCGCACTATAGCATGGATTTTTCCGACCTGTCCAGATTCACTTGCGGCGTGCCGAGCGCACGCCGGGGATGGCGCAGAGGTCGCGCAGCACCTTGGTCAGCCGGGTCGCATCGGACAGCTCCAGCGTGAAGCTCATCCAGGCCGTGTCGCCGCCGCCGGTGCGCGGCCGGGCCGCACCACCCTGCAGCGACTGCGTGTTCACCGCCACGACGTTCATCTTCTCCTTGGCGAACACGTCCAGCACGTCGCGCAGCAGGCCTTGCCTGTCGCCGGCCTCGACCAGCACGTCCACCGGGTAGACCGGCGCGCCCTTGCCCGTGGCGGCGCCGGGCTCGCCGCCGCCCCAGGCCACGGCGATGACGCGCTCGGGCGAGCGGCGCTTCATCTCGGCCAGGTTGCTGCAGTCGCTGCGGTGGATGGCCACGCCCTTGCCTCGCGTGACGAAGCCCTCGATGGCATCCGGCGGCGCCGGCCGGCAGCAGCGCGACAGCGTGGTCAGCAGCGAGTCAATGCCCACCACCAGCACGCCGCCGCGCGCGCCGCTGCTGGCGCTGCGGGTGTGGCGCTGCGCCAGCAACTCGTCCTCGTCGGCTGCGGTTGCAGGCGGGCGCAGCAGCAGCTCGATGTTGCGCAGCGAGTACTCGTCCTTGCCGACAACCTCGAACAGCGCATCGGCGCCCTTGAAGCCCAGCTTGGCGGCCAGCTCGTCGAGCTTGAGCGCCGTCCTGCCCTCGCGCTGCAGCAGCTTCTCCACCAGCTCGCGGCCCTTGGCGATGGTCTGCGCCTGCTGCAGCGCGTTGAACCAGGCGCGCACCTTGGCGCGCGAGCGCTGGCTCTGCAGATAGCCCAGCTCGGGGTTGAGCCAGTCCAGCGACGGCCCGCCCTCCTTGGCCGCGATGATCTCCACCGTCTGGCCGCTGTGCAGCGGCGTGTTCAGCGGCAGCATCTGGCCGTCGATGCGCGCGCCGCGGCAGCGGTGGCCCAGGTCGGTGTGCACCGCGTAGGCAAAGTCCACTGGCGTGGCGCCGGCCGCCAGCTCGACGATGGTGGCCTGCGGCGTGAACACGTAGATGCGGTCGTCGAAACCAGGCGTAGCGCCCTCGGCCTGCGCCGTGTCGCGCTCCCAGGCCAGCAGCTGGTTCAGCACCGCCTTGCGGGCCTGCGCCACCTGGGCCTCGAACTCGCCGGCTGCGCTGACGCCCGCATAGCCGCGCGCGCCGGCCTCCTTGTAGGCCCAGTGCGCGGCCACGCCGTGCTCGGCATGGTCGTGCATCTCGCGCGTGCGGATCTGCACCTCCATGGCCCGGCCGTCCGCGCCCAGCACGACGGTGTGCAGCGACTGGTAGCCATTGGGCTTGGGCTTGGCGATGTAGTCGTCGAACTCGCCCGGCACCGGCGTGTAGACCTCGTGCAGCCGCGCCAGCGCCGCATAGCAGTCGGCCACGCTGGCGACGATGACGCGCAGCGCCCGCAGGTCGAACACCCGGTCCAGCGCCAGGTGCTTGCCCTGCATCTTCTTGTGGATGCTGTAGAGGTGCTTGGGCCGGCCCTGCACCTCGGCGGCGATGCCCTGGGCGTAGAGGTCGGCCTGCAGCGCCACGCGCGCGGCCTCCACACGCTGCTCGCGCTCGACGCGCGTCTCGTGCAGCGCCTTGGCCAGCGCCTTGTAGGTGTCGGGCTCGCGGAAGCGGAAGGACAAGTCCTCCAGCTCCCACTTGATCTGCCAGATGCCCAGCCGGTTGGCCAGCGGCGCGAACACGGCCAGCGACTCGGCCGCCAGCTCCGGCGGGCAGGGCTGCTTGGCCGCCGCATGCCAGCGCAGCGTCTGCAGCCGCGAGGCCAGCCGCAGCAGCACCACACGCAGGTCGCGCGAGAAGGCCAGCAGCATCTTGCGCACGCGCTCGGTCTGCTCGGCGCGTTGGTCGGACTTCTTGTCCGCCGGCAACTTCGCGCCGCGCGCGGCGCGCTGCAGCTGCACCAGGCGCCGCGTGTGCTCCACCAGGCTGGCATAGCTGTCGCCGAAGGCCTTGGCCACGACCTCCTCCGGCTTGTTCAGGAAGTCGGCCGCATAGACCAGATAGGCCGCCGCCTGCAGCTCCTGCGCCGCGCCGATGCCGGCCAGGATGGCAGCCACGCCGTCGGCATGGGCCAGCGCGTTCTCGCCGGAGTCCAGTGCCTCGGCGGCCAGCAGCGGCTCGGCGAAGGCGCGCGCCCGCACGACCTCGGCCTGCGAATGCTGCGCACCGGCATCCAGCAGCGCCACGATGGGCGCGGTGGCCGCGCCCTCCTGCATCAAGCCCGTCTTCATGAACCGAGGAAATCCCTCACGATGGCGATCTGGTCGTCATGCACGAGCGTGGGCGCATGGCCCACGCCGGGCAGCTCCACGAGCCGCGCGCCGGGGCCGCGCTGGGTCATCGCGCGCGCGGTCTCGGCGCTCAGCAGGTCGGACTCCGCACCACGGATCAGCAGCGTGGGGCATTGCAGGCCATCGTAGGTGGCCCACAGCAGCGCCTCGCCCGCGGCCGCCAGCTCCGGCGTCACGGCTGCGAACGGCAGCGCGATGGCGGGGTCATAGCGCAGCCGCCATTCGCCGTCCTGCTGCACGAACAGCGGCTCCGACAGCGCCAGCCATTCGGCGTCGCTGTGCGGGCCGAAGCCCTCGGAGATGCCGCGCAGATAGGCCGCGCCCTCGGCCAGCGTCGCAAAGCGCGGCGACTTGCCCAGGTAGGTGCCGATGCGCTGCAGCGCCTCGAAGCGGATGGACGGCCCCACGTCGTTCAGCACCAGGCGCCGGATGGGGCTGGGCATGCCCTCGCTGCGCGCCAGCGAGGCCACGCCCAGGCCGATCAGGCCACCCATGGAGGTGCCCACCCAGTCCACCTGCTCCACGTCCAGCCGCGCCAGCAGCGTGACCATGTCGGCCACATAGCTCGGGATCTGGTAGCCCGCGGGCTGGCGCAGCCAGTCGGAGCGGCCGCGACCGACGATGTCCGGGCAGACCACGCGGTAGCGCGCGCTCATCGCGCGGGCCAGGTTGTCGAAGTCCCGCCCCTGGCGCGACAGGCCGTGCACGCAGACCAGCACCGGTGCTTCCGGACCAGGGCCGGCCCAGTCCCAGTAGGCCATGCGGTGCAGGCCGGTGGCGTCCAGGCAGTTGACGTAGCGCAGGGTGGGCTGGGTCATGGTTCAATCCTTTGAAGTCATCCTAGCAACCCAGAAGGACCCCTCATGTTGAAAGGCAAGACCGCCCTCGTCACCGGCTCCACCAGCGGCATCGGGCTGGGCATCGCGCTGGCGCTGGCCCGCCAGGGCGCCAACATCGTGTTGAACGGCTTTGGCGACGCCGCCGGCCCGCAGTCCGAGGTCGCGGCCCTGGGCGTCAAGGCGGGCTACCACGGCGCCGACATGAGCAAGCCCGAGGAGATCGCCGCGCTGGTGGCCTATGCGCAGGCCGAGTTCGGCGGCATCGACATCCTGGTCAACAACGCCGGCATCCAGCATGTGGCGAAGGTCGAGGACTTCCCGGTCGAGAAGTGGGACGCCATCATCGCGATCAACCTCACGTCGGCCTTCCACACCACGCGCCTGGCGCTGCCGGGCATGCTGGCCAAGGGCTGGGGTCGCATCATCAACATCGCGTCGGCGCACGGCCTGGTGGCCTCGGCGCAGAAGTCGGCCTATGTCGCCGCCAAGCACGGCCTGGTGGGCTTCACCAAAAGCGTGGCGCTGGAGACGGCCACCACGCCGGTGACCGTCAACGCCATCTGCCCCGGCTGGGTGCTGACGCCGCTGGTGCAGAAGCAGGTGGATGCGCTGGCCGCGCGCGAGGGCGTGGACGACGCCGAGGCCAAGCGCCGCCTGCTGGCCGAGAAGCAGCCGTCGCTGCAGTTCACGACGCCCGACGAGCTGGGCGCGCTGGCCGTGTTCCTGTGCAGCGATGCCGCGATCAACGTGCGCGGCCAGGCCTGGGCGATGGACGGCGGCTGGACGGCGGTCTGATCCGCGTCAGCGCGTGAGCTGGACCGTGCCGTTGACGTTCACCGTCACCGTCGCCTTGCCCGCCTCGGTCGGCAGCGCGGCGTCGGCCATCTCGCCGGCAGTCACGCGCATGGCCTTGGCCAGCAGGGGGCGCGGGCCGGTCTCGTCGCCGGAGATGTTGACCTCGCCCACCAGATAGCCGCCGTAGCCGAACTGCCGGGCATAGTCCGCCGCCTTGGCGCGGTAGCGGGCGATGGCCTGGGCGGTGATCTCGGCCTCGGCCTTCTCGCGCGCCTCGCGCGACAGGCTGTAGCCCACACGCGCGACCGTCAGCGTGGAGATGCGGCCCACCAGCTGCGCGACGGTGGCCGTGTCGCGGCCCTCCACCTGCAGCTCGGCGCTGCCCTGCCAGCCGTTGATGCGGCCGGTCTTGGGGTCGTAGCGCGGCGACAGCGAGAAGCCGCCGGTCTGCACGTCCACCTGGCCGGGCTTGGCCAGCTTGCGCGCCTCAGCCAGCGCGGCGTCCAGCGCCTGCTTCAGCCCGTTCTGCACGGCCGCCGCGTCGGCGCCCTCGCGCGTGGTGGAGAAGGCGATGCCCAGCACGTCGCGCGGCACCTCAGCGCTGGCGCTGGCCGACAGGTTCAGCCGCTCGCGCGGCGGCTCCGTCGCGGCCTGGGCGGCAACGGCGATGGCAAGGGTGGACAAGACAAGCAGCGCACGCATGGAGTTCCTTTCAAGGCGAGAGCCCCCAGGTTATCCCGGGTGCCACCCCTTCACATGGCAACCAGCTGTAACCGCTGCCTGATGTCCTACAGGCTGGGGTTTCAAACCTGAACACAATGGCGCTGTTACAAATTCAGGAGCCGCGATGAACAGCACCGCGTCGAACCGCCAGAACCGCATCCTCGTCGTCGACGACGACGCCCGCATCCGTGACCTGCTGCGCCGCTACCTGACGCAGGAAGGCTTCGACGTGCTGCTGGCCGAGGACAGCCGCGCGCTGAACAAGCAGCTCACCCGCGAGACGGTGGACCTCATCGTGCTGGACCTGATGCTGCCGGGCGAGGACGGCCTGACCATCTGCCGCCGCCTGCGCGCCGCCAACGACCAGACGCCCATCATCATGCTGACCGCCAAGGTCGAGGACGTGGACCGCATCGTGGGCCTGGAGGTGGGCGCCGACGACTACCTGGCCAAGCCCTTCAACCCGCGCGAACTGCTGGCCCGCATCAACGCCGTGCTGCGCCGCCGCCCGCCGCCCGAGGCGCCGGGCGCGCCCAGCAAGGAGCCGATGACGGTCACCTTCGGCCCCTTCGAGTTCGACCTGGCGCTGCGCCGCCTGACCAAGAACGGCGAGCAGCTGCCGCTGACCACCGGCGAGTTCTCCATGCTGAAGACGCTGGTGCGCCACCCGCGCCAGCCGCTGTCGCGCGACAAGCTGGCCCAGCTGGCCCGCGGCCGCGAGTTCGAGCCCTTCGACCGCAGCCTGGACGTGCAGATCTCGCGCCTGCGCAAGATGCTGGAAGCCGACCCGGCCCAGCCGCGCTACATCCAGACCGTCTGGGGCGTGGGCTACGTGTTCGTCCCCGACGAAAATTCGTGAGCCCCTCGCTCAGTCTTGCCTCGCTGAACGCGGGCAAGCCTGGTCGGTCCCCCAAGCAACTGTGTTCAAAGTCAAGCATTGGAAGGGTCTTGAACATGTTTGACGGCGGACCAGGCGGC
>JBKBVY010000017.1:0-25087 GCA_046289335.1 Roseateles sp.
AGCATCGCCTTCCTTGCCAACCCGCGCTACCAGGCCCAGCTCGCGACCACGCGAGCGGCCTGCGTCATCGTTGCGCCGGCGCTGGCGCAAGCTGCGGCAGCGCGCGGCGCGGCCATCGTCACGCCCGACCCCTATCTGTACTTTGCCCGCCTCACGCAATGGTGGGCCGCGCGCACGCGGCCGGCTGCCGTGGTCGGCGTGCATCCCAGCGCCGTCGTGTCGCCCGAGGCCAGGCTGGGGCAGGGCGTGGAGATCGGGCCGCTAGCCGTCATCGAGGCGGGTGCCGTCATCGGTGACGGCGCCCGCATCGGCGCGCACTGCGTGGTCGAGCGCAATGCCCACGTCGGCGCGGGCACGCGCCTGGCGCCGCGGGTGGTGCTGGGCTACGGCTGCCGCATCGGCGCGCGTGGCATCGTGCACAGCGGCGTGGTCATCGGTGCGGACGGCTTCGGCTTCGCGCCGTCCAGCCAGGGCTACGTGAAGATCGAGCAGCTGGGCGCCGTTGTCATCGGCGACGACGTCGAGATCGGCGCGAACACCTGCATCGATCGCGGCGCGCTGAGCGACACCATCATCGAAGACGGCGTCAAGCTCGACAACCTGATCCAGATCGCGCACAACGTCCACATCGGCCGCAACACCGCCATGGCGGGCTGCGGCGCCATCGCAGGCTCCACGCGGGTCGGTGCGAACTGCACCATCGGTGGCGCGGCCAACATCATCGGCCACCTGAACATCGTGGACGGCGTGCACATCACGGCCTGCACGCTGGTCACGCGGGACATCACCCAGCCCGGCGCCTACAGCGGCGCCTATCCCTTTGAAGACAATGCCAGCTGGCAGAAGAACGCGGCGACGCTGCGCCAGCTGCACAGCCTGAGAGAGCGTGTCCGCGCGCTTGAGAAGAAATGACGACCGACACGATCACGATGGACATCCACGACATCCTCAAGCGCCTGCCGCACCGCTACCCCATCCTGCTGGTGGACCGCGTCGTGGAGCTGGTCAAGGGCGAGCGCATCCGCGCGATCAAGAACGTCTCCATCAACGAGCCTTTCTTCCTGGGCCACTTCCCGCACCGCCCGGTCATGCCCGGCGTGCTGATCCTCGAGGCGCTGGCTCAGGCCGCGACGCTGCTGGCCATCGAGAGCGTGGGCATCACGCTGGACGAGAAGTCGGTGGTCTATTTCGCCGGCATCGACGGCGCGCGCTTCAAGCGCCCCGTCGAGCCGGGCGACCAGCTGGTGCTGGAGGTGACGCTGGGCCGGGCCAAGGCCGGCATCTATAAGTTCAGCGCGCGCGCGCTGGTGGGTGACCAGCTCGCCGCCGAGGCCGAGCTGATGTGCACCATGCGCCGTATCGACGCTTGACGGGAGGCACGATGGC
The DNA here is from genome assembly GCA_046289335.1 of Roseateles sp. Taxonomy (GTDB): domain Bacteria; phylum Pseudomonadota; class Gammaproteobacteria; order Burkholderiales; family Burkholderiaceae_C; genus Pelomonas. Next base: position 1,387 of record JBKBVY010000017.1, read on the forward strand.
CATCCATCCCACCGCCATCGTCGATCCGGCGGCCGAGCTGGATAGCAGCGTCGAGGTCGGCGCCTACACGCTGATCGGCCCGCACGTGAAGATCGGTGCGGGCACCAAGGTCGGCCCGCACTGCGTCATCGAAGGCCACACGACCATCGGCCGCGACAACACCTTCTTCCAGTTCAGCTCCATCGGCGCTGCCAACCAGGACAAGAAGTACGCCGGCGAGCCCACCACGCTGGTCATCGGCGACCGCAACACCATCCGCGAGTTCTGCACGCTGAACGTCGGCACGGTGCAGGACCGCGGCGAAACGACGCTGGGCGACGACAACTGGATCATGGCCTATTGCCACCTGGCGCACGACGTCGTCATCGGCAACCACTGCGTGCTGGCCAACAACGCGACGCTGGCCGGGCATGTGCAGGTGGGTGACCACGTCACCATCGGCGGACTGACCGGCATCCTGCAGCGCATGCGCATCGGCGACCACGCGATGATCGGCTTCCAGGCCCATGTGGCGCAGGACGTGCCGCCCTTCATGACGGTGGACGGCAACCCGCTGGCGGCGCGCGCCGTCAACGTGGTGGGCCTGAAGCGCCGCGACTTCAGCGCCGAGCGCATCGGCGTCATCCGCCAGATGTACAAGCTGCTCTACCGCAGCGGCCACACGCTGGAAGAGGCCAAGGCGGCCATCGACGCGCTGCGTGGCGCGGAAGGCGGCGTGGCCGATGGCGACATCGCCAACATGCTCGCCTTCCTTGCCGCATCGACCCGCGGCATTGTTCGTTGACCGCATGACCACGGCGCCCCGCCTCGGCATGGTGGCCGGCGAGGCCAGCGGCGACCTGCTGGCCGGCCTGCTGCTGCAAGGGCTGCGCGAGCGCTGGCCCGGCCTGCGGTCCGAAGGCATAGGCGGCCCGAAGATGATGGCCCAGGGCTTCGAGACCTGGTGGCCGCACAGCAAGCTGTCCATCTTCGGCTACGTCGATGCGTTGCTGAACCTCCGCGAGCTGCTGTTCATCCGCAAGCAGCTGGGCACACGACTCATCGCGAACCGGCCCGACGTCTTCATCGGCATCGATGCTCCCGACTTCAACTTCGGTCTGGAGACGCGGCTGCGCGAGGCCGGCATCAAGACCGTGCACTTCGTCTGCCCGTCCATCTGGGCCTGGCGGCCCGAGCGCATCGAGAAGATACGCGCGGCGGCCGACCATGTGCTGTGCCTGTTCCCGTTCGAGCCCGAGATCCTGCACCGGGCCGGCATAGGCGCCACCTACGTGGGCCACCCGCTGGCCGACGCGATTCCGATGGAGCCGCCACGCGCGTCTTCGCGCGAGGCCCTCGGGCTGGCGCAGGACGACACCGTCATCGCGCTGCTGCCCGGCAGCCGCAAGAGCGAGATCAACTACATTGCGCCGGCGCTGATCGGTGCCGCCAAGCTGATGGCCAGGCCCGGTCGCCGCTTCGTGATGCCTGTCGTGCCGGGCCTGCGCGGCCTGGTCGAGCCCCTGCTGCAGGGCGCCGACATCCAGCTCGTCGATGGCCAATCGCACGCGGTGCTCGCCGCCTGCGACCTGACGCTGGTGGCCAGCGGCACGGCCACGCTGGAGGCGGCCCTCTTCAAGCGGCCCATGGTCATCGCCTACCGCATGAACCGGCTGAACTGGTGGCGCATGAAGGACAAGGGCCTGCTGCCCTGGGTGGGCCTGCCCAACATCCTGGCGCGCGAGTTCCTGGCGCCCGAGCTCATCCAGCATGCCTGCACGCCGGAGAACCTGGCCCGCGAGGCCGAGGCCTGGCTGGCCGATGCGCCGCGCCGCGAGGCCGTGCAGCAGCGCTTCGTCCAACTCCATGAGCTGCTGCGCCAGAACACCGCGCAGCGGGCCGCCGATGCCATCGCGACGCTCCTCCAGGCCTGAGCAGGCATCGCTGGACTGGACGCCCTCCGGCCTGATCGCCGGCGTGGACGAGGCCGGCCGCGGGCCGCTGGCCGGGCCGGTGTTCGCGGCCGCCGTCATCCTGGACGACCTGAACCCCATTGCCGGCCTGGCCGACTCCAAGGCGCTGACCGCCGCCAAGCGTGCGCGGCTGTTTGACGAGATCCGCGCCAAGGCGCTGTGCTGCTGCATCGCGCAGGCCAGCATCGAGGAGATCGACCGCCTGAACATCCTGCAGGCGACGATGCTGGCCATGCAGCGCGCGGTGATGGGGCTGCGGCTCAAGCCGGCGCTGGTGCGCATCGACGGCAACCGCCTGCCAGTGCTGCCCATGGCGGCCGAGGCCATCGTGAAGGGCGACGCCACCGTGCCGGCCATCTCGGCGGCCAGCATCCTGGCCAAGGTCGCGCGCGACCTGTTCTGCGAGCAGATGCACCAGAGCCATCCGCAATACGGCTTTGCCACGCACAAGGGCTATGGCACGGCCGAGCACCTGGCGGCGCTGAAGGAACACGGCGCCAGCCCCTGGCATCGCCGCAGCTTTGCGCCCGTCCGGGAGAACCTGCGATGAGCACGCAAGTCCTGCACATCAGCTCCCGCGACAACCCGGCCCTGGTGCGCCTGCGCAAGCTGACTGCCGACGCCGGCGGCTACCGCAAGACCGGCAGCGTGTGGATCGAGGGCGACCATCTGCTGCGCGCGGCGCTGCAGCGCGGCTGGGCGCCGGCGCTGGTCGTGCTGACCGAGGCCGCCCTGCAGGACCCGGCGCTGGCGCGGCTCGCCGAATCGGCGCCGCGCGCCCTCGTCGTGCCCGCCGCGCTGTTCAAGGGCCTGAGCGGCCTGGAGTCGCCCGCGCAGATCGGCGCCGAGCTGACGCTGCCGCCGGCGCCAGCCATCGATCCCCATGCCGCCAGCGTCGTGCTGGACCGGCTGCAGGATGCCGGCAACGTGGGGGCCATCCTGCGCAGCGCGGCCGCCTTCGGCGTGCGCCAGGTGCTGGCGCTGAAGGGCACGGCGGCACTGTGGTCGCCCAAGGTGGTGCGGGCGGGGCAGGGGGCGCATTTCGGCCTGCGCCTGGTCGAGGGGCTGGCGGCCGACGACCTCGCCGCGCTGGCCGTGCCGCTGATCGCCACCAGCTCGCACACCGAGCATGCGCTGCACCGCGTGGCCCTGCCATCGCCCTGCGCCTGGGTCATGGGGCACGAAGGCCAGGGGGTTTCGCCAGCGCTGATGGCGCGCTGCGCGCTGACCGTGGGCATTCCGCAGCCGGGCGGCGAGGAGTCGCTCAACGTCGCGGCGGCCGCTGCCATCTGCCTGTACGAAAGCGAACGGCGGCGCCAGTGAGGGGCGGGCACCCCTAGAAGATGCGAACGACTTGCATTTGAGAATCGATCTCATTAAAGTCGGGTCATGCTTGTCGAACCCGAACCGCCCCAGCCCGCCGCGCCGCCGGCCCTGACGCGCGCGGACCTGCCCGCTCCCCGTCGCATCGACAGCGCCGCGCTGCTGGGGGCGCGGGGCGAGTTGCTCATCGTCCATGGCCCGCAGGTCTACCGGCTGCGCGTGACCCGCCAGGGCAAGCTGATCCTGACGAAGTAGGGCAGCGGCCCCGCCCGCCGCCCGTGGAGACTCCCCATGGCTGACGCCTGCTGCGCCGCCCACCTGGCCCCGCCCGCACCCACCGGCTCGCGCCGCCGCCGGCTGTGGGAGCTGGGCAGCCATGCGCATTGCCCCGTCATCGGCGTGTGCCTGCCGCTGGAGCGCGTGCGGGCGCTGGCCCGGCGGCTGCTGGTGCTGCAGGGCGACGAGGACGACTACACGCTGCATTGCAGCCTCGTGACGGCCGCGGCGCGCCGCAACGCGGTGTCCGAGGCGCTGCAGAAGGACCTGGAGCAGCGCTTTGCGCTGGAACTGCGCCAGGCCGCTCAGGCCAAGTGCCGCGACGCGCTGATGGCCTGGTGGCGCGGTCGCTCGGCGCAGGGCGAGATCGCCGGCGCGCTGTGGGCCACGCTGACGCACCCGCGCTGCGACGAGTGGCTGGAGATGCGCGTGCTGGGCCAGGTCCACATGCTGCAGCACCAGGTGGGCGCCGCGCAGCGGGTGGACCAGGCTCGCCACCGCGAGCTGGCCGCCGAGCACCAGGCCTTGATGCGCGACTACGCCGCCGTGCAGCAGCGCGTGACGGCCTGGAGCCAGCAGCGTGTCCGCGAGCAACAGGCCTGGGAGCAGGAGCGCATGCAGCAGCGCGCGGCGCTGATTTCGCTGCAGACCCAGCTGGCCCAGGCGCAGGAGCAGTTGCAGCGCTGGCAGGCCCAGCGGCCCGACCTGCCCGAGCGCGAGCAGCTGCGCGAGCGCCTGGCCGAGCAGGTCGAGCGCAACCAGGCGCTGCAGCGCGAGTTGAACCGGCTGCAAGCGCGCACGCCGGCCGAGGCCCAGCCGGCGGCAGCGCCGCAGGCAGCCAGCGCGCCGCCAGCACCGCCCCCGGCGCCGGTGGCCCTGGCCCACCGCGTCGTGTTGTGCGTGGGCGGCCGGGGCGGCAGCGTGCCGCAATACCGCCAGGCGGTGGAGGGCTGCGGCGCGCAGTTCCTGCACCACGATGGCGGCGAGGAGCACAAGCCGGCGCAGCTGGAGCCGCAGCTGGCCGCGGCCGACCTGGTCATCTGCCAGACCGGCTGCATCAGCCACGATGCCTACTGGCGCGTGAAGGAGCACTGCAAGCGCCACCGCAAGCGCTGCGTCTTCGTCGAGCCGCCCAGCCGCAGTGCCTTCGAACGTGCACTGCAGCGGGCGGTCGCGGGCGACGGCAGCGCGCCCCCGCCCTGAGGGGAAGCCCCCAGCGGTGCCCGGGCTCGCCGGCCGCAAACTGCCAACGTTTGCAGTTCTGCGGAGATCGGTTCATGCCCCCTGTCGCCTCGCCCCACCAGCTCGCGCGCCGCGCCATCGCCCTCGTCCTGGCCGGCGGCCGCGGCTCGCGCCTCAAGCAGCTCACCGACTCGCGCGCCAAGCCGGCCGTCTACTTCGGCGGCAAGTTCCGCATCATCGATTTCGCGCTGTCCAACTGCGTCAACAGCGGCATCCGCCGCATCGGCGTGGTCACGCAGTACAAGAGCCATTCGCTGCTGCGCCACATCCAGCGCGGCTGGAGCTTTCTGCGCGCCGAGCTGAACGAGACGGTGGACCTGATGCCCGCGCAGCAGCGGGTGGACGAGGAGAGCTGGTACCGCGGCACGGCCGATGCGGTCTACCAGAACCTGGACATCATCCAGAGCACCGAGGCCGAGTACATCGTCGTGCTGGCGGGCGACCACATCTACAAGATGGACTACTCCAACATGCTGGCCGACCATGTCGCCACCGGCGCCGGCTGCACGGTCGGCTGCATCGAGGTGCCCAAGGCCGAGGCCACCGCCTTCGGCGTGATGGCGGTGGATGACGCGCGCCACATCACCGCCTTCAAGGAGAAGCCCGCCGACCCGCCCTGCATCCCCGGCCGTGAGGGCACCTGCCTGGCCAGCATGGGCATCTACATCTTCAACGCCGACTACCTCTACCGCCTGCTGGCCGAAGACCTGGCCGACGCCAGCTCCAGCCACGACTTCGGCAAGGACGTGATCCCCAAGACCGTGGCCGAGGGCCGCGCCGTGGCCCACCCGTTCGGCATGAGCTGCATCATGAATCCCAACGGCGCCACGCCCTACTGGCGCGACGTGGGCACGCTGGACGCGTTCTGGGCCGCCAACCTGGACCTGGCCTCCATCAGCCCCGAGCTGGACATCTACGACACCGACTGGCCCATCTGGACCTACCAGCGCCAACTGCCTCCGGCCAAGTTCATCCCCGACCACAACGGCATGCACGGCATGACGGTGAACACCATCGTCAGCGCCGGCTGCATCGTGTCGGGCTCGCACGTGGTGCAGTCGGTGCTGTTCAACAACGTGCGCATCCGCAGCTTCTGCAACATCCACCAGAGCGTGCTGCTGCCGGGCGTCAGCGTGGGCCGCCACTGCCGGCTGACCAAGGTCATCATCGACCGCGGCTGCGAGATCCCCGACGGCCTGGTCGTCGGCGAGGACGCCAAGCTGGACGCTGCCCGCTTCGAGCGCACCGACAACGGCGTCGTGCTCATCACCAAGCAGATGCTCGCCAAGCTGTGACCGCTCGTGTGCTGCAGGTCAGCGCGGAGCTGTTCCCGCTGCTGAAGACCGGTGGCCTGGCCGACGTGGCCGGTGCGCTGCCGGCTGCGCTGGCCGCGGCCGGCGCCGAGCCGCGACTGCTGGTGCCGGGCTTCCCGGCCATCCGCGAGTCGCTGAGCCAGGAATGCGCGGTCGCACCCGTCGCGCTGCCGTGGAGCGAGGGCCGGGCTGCGCTGCTGCGCGGCCGGCTGCCGGGCTTTGCGATGCCGGTCTATGTGCTGGACGCGCCAGGCCTGTTCGACCGCCTCGGCAACCCCTATGGCGACGCCGCCGGCGTGGCCTATGCCGACAACCACCGTCGCTTTGCGCTGCTGGGCCTGGCTGCCGCGCGCCTGGCCGAGGGCGTGGATGCGGCCTGGCGGCCGCAGGTCGTCCATGCGCACGACTGGCATGCCGGCCTGGCCTGCGCCCACATCGCGGCCAGCCGCTCGCGCCGTCGCACGGACGCGCGCACCGTCTTCACGGTGCACAACCTGGCCTACCAGGGCCTGTTCCCGGCCGAGCGGTTCTGCGAGCTGGGCCTGCCGCCGCAGCACTATGCCGTCGAGGGCCTGGAGTTCTACGGCCAGGTCAGCTTCATGAAGGCCGGCCTGCATTTCGCGGACGCGATCACGACCGTCAGCCCCACCTACGCGCAGGAGATCCAGACGCCCGAGCAGGGCTGCGGCCTGGACGGGCTGCTGCGCCACCGCGCGGGCGTGCTGCACGGCATCCTGAACGGCGTGGACTACGCCGTCTGGTCGCCCGCCCGCGACCGCAGCATCGCCCAGGCCTACGATGTGGACCGCCCCGAGGGCAAGGCCGCCTGCAAGGCCGCGCTGCAACGTGAATGCGGGCTCGCCGTGAAGCCGCAGGCGCCGCTGTTCGGCATCGTCAGCCGGCTGACCGAGCAGAAAGGCCTGCCGCTGGTGCTGGAGGCGTTGAACGACCTGCTGGATGGTGGCGGCCAGCTGGTCATCCTGGGCGCGGGTGATGCGCGGCTGGAGGCCGCCTTTGCCGAGGCGGCGTCCCGGCGCCCTGGCCAGGTGGCGCGCCGCACCGGCATGGACGAGGGCCTGGCCCACCGCATCTATGCGGGCAGCGACGTGATGCTGGTGCCCAGCCGCTTCGAGCCCTGCGGTCTGACGCAGCTCTATGGCCTGAGCTACGGCGCCCTGCCGCTGGTGCACCGGGTGGGCGGCCTGGCCGACACGGTGGTGGACACGACGCTGGAAGACCTGGCCGCCGGCACCGCCACCGGCTTCGTCTTCAACGCCTTCACCGCCGATGCCTATCGCCGCGCGCTGCGGCGCGCGTTTGCGCTGTGGAGCCGGCCCGAGTACTGGGCCCGCGTGCGCGACGCGGCGATGCGGCAGCGCTTCGGCTGGGACGGCCCGGCGGCGCGCTACCTGGCGCTGTACGAGGCGCTTCAGTAGATCAGCCGGTCCGGCCGGATGTCGCGCAGGATGGTGGTCGCGATCTCTTCGATGGACTTGTGCGTGGATGACAGCCAGGAGATGCCGTCACGCTTCATCATGGCCTCGGCCTCGTTGACCTCGTAGCGGCAGTTCAGCACGTCGGCGTACTTGCTGCCGGGCCGGCGCTCGTTGCGGATGGACGCGAGCCGTTCGGGGTCGATGGTCAGGCCGAAGCACTTGCGCTTGTGCGGCAGCAGCGGTGCCGGCAGCTTGCGGCGCTCGAAGTCCTCGGGGATCAGCGGGTAGTTGGCCGCCTTGATGCCGTGCTGCATGGCGAGGTACAGCGACGTGGGCGTCTTGCCGCAGCGGCTCACGCCCACCAGGATGACGTCGGCCGCATCCAGGTTCTTGGACGACTGGCCGTCGTCATGCGCCAGCGAGAAGTTGATGGCCTCGATGCGGTCGTGGTACTCCTGGCTCTGCGCCACGTTGGCGAAGCGCCCCACGCGGTGGCTGCTCTTGGTCTGGAACTCCTCCTCCAGCGGCTCGATGAAGGTGCCGAACATGTCCATGACCCGGCCCTGGCAGTGCTCGCGCACGATGCGCAGCACGTCACGGTCCACCAGCGTGGCAAAGACGATGGGCCGGCGCCCCTCGCGCATCGCGACCTCGTTGATCTCCGCCACGACGGCATGGGCCTTCTCGGCCGAGTCGATGAAGGGGCGGCGCACATGGCGCGGCTTGATCTCGAACTGGGCCAGGATGGAGTTGCCGAAGGTCTCCGCGGTGATGCCCGTGCCGTCCGAAACGAAGTACACGGTTCTGTCGGTCATGGCGGCGTTCCTCCGAGTTGCGGCGCTGGCCATGATAGCCAGCGGGCCCTCCAGCCCTCAGCGTTCGCCCTTCAGCCTGGCGATGAGCTCGCGCATGACGGCGCGCTCCTCGGCCGGCAACTGGCCCGCACGCAGCAGCGACTCGCGCTCCAGCTCGCGCAGCCGCCACTCCAGCTCGCCGACGACCGTCATCAGCTCGACCTGCAGCTTGGCGTCGCGCTGCTCGGCCAGGCTGGCCACGAGCGCGTCGGGATCGTGCGAGTCCAGGCCGGCGCTGGAGAAGGCGGTCTGGATGCGCAGCAGGCGCTTCTGGCCCGCCTCCAGCACCGCGCGCAGCCCGGGGCGGGCCGCAGCGAGGCGGGCGTCTATCCACGGCCGGGCCTCGCGAAAACGCTCCAGCGTCGTCGCGATGCCCACCACGCGCGGGATGGCGGACTCCAGCGGCATCGGGTCCACGACCGGCGCCGCCGCCGAGGTGTCGGCCTGGGCGGCCGTCGTGATGGCCTCGGTCAGTTCGCGGCTGAACTCGCCCGGGATGAGCTTGGTGGCCACGCTGGCGCGGGTCAGCGGCGTCATGCTGGTCTCGACCAGGGTCATCAGCCACTCCGCCGCGCCCAGGATCTGGCCGTTGATCGGCAGGGCCGCGCCCTGCAGGCCGCCCGGATAGCCGAAACCGTCCAGCCGCTCGTGGTGGTGAAGCACGGCGCTGGCAATGGCCTTGCCGGCGCCGGGCATGTGGCGCAGCACACGCTCGCCGATGACCGGGTGCGAGGCCACATGTCGCCACTGCGGCGGGCCCAGTGGCGTGCCGGGCCGCAGGTAATCGGGGTTGATGTAGAGCTCGCCGACGTCGTGCAGCAGCCCGGCCAGCGCCAGCATGCCGTGGCGCTCGCTCTGGTGCTCGGCATAGACGGTCAGCAGCGACTGCACCGGAATGCTGAGCTTCAACGTGGCCAGCGTGGTCGGCGCGCTGGGATAGAGGTCGTGGGCGCAGAGCGCCCTCAGCAGCGGGTACTGCGCCAGCAGCGCCTCGCCCAGGGGGGCGAAGCTCTCGGGCATGACGCCCTCTGTGACCTGGATGCAGTCCTCCAGCGGCTTCTGCAGCTTGTGCATCAGCAGCCGTTCGCGCACCCTGGCGTCGATGCGGGCGCCCTTGGCCAGCAGCTTGATGCCGTTCTGGCTGACGATGTCCTCGGACGCCTCGACCGCCCGCGACTCGGACACCTGGATGACGTGGTCGAGGTAATGCGGGTTGACTTCGGCTGCGGATTCGATGACTACGTGGCATTGTGCCCAGCCCTCCGTCGCTCGCATTGATCGGCATCGACCCGCTGACGACGATTTCACGCCCCCCTTGAAATCGGGGCCTGTCCGCCATCCGGGACCTATTGCACGGCCCCGTGCCGTTACCGCATGAAACTCAAGCCCTAGAATCCGCCGCAATCCCTCGCGATCAGCCCCATGCGCCGCCCCATCCTCCGAGAAGAATCCAGAAATGGGTGGAGCCGCGCCTGCCTTGAGCCTGTCGGTTCGGCATCGGGCGTGGACGACGCGACGACACCGGTTTTTCAACCTCCCGGAGTTTTTTCATGTCCACCCTGTTCGAGGCGACCGCCCTGGTCGTACCGTTTGAGAACCTGAGGATGACCGACGTCGAGGTCGTTGGCGGCAAGAACGCCAGCCTCGGCGAGATGATCTCGCAGCTCGCCGCCAGCGGCGTGCGCGTTCCTGGCGGCTTTGCGACCACCGCGCATGCCTTCCGGCAGTTCCTCAAGCACGAGGGACTGGACGCGCGCATCGCGGCGCGCCTGAGTTCGCTCAACACCGACGACGTGCGTGCGCTGGCCGAGGCCGGCGCCGAGATCCGCGGCTGGATCGAGAACCAGCCCTTTCCGGCCGACCTGGAGGCCGGCGTGCGCGCCGCCTATGCGCAGCTGACGGCCGACAACCCGGACGCGACCTTCGCCGTGCGCTCGTCCGCCACCGCCGAGGATCTGCCCGATGCCTCCTTCGCCGGCCAGCAGGAAACCTTCCTGAACGTGCACGGCATCGACGAGGTGCTGCACAAGATGCGCGAGGTGTTCGCTTCGCTCTACAACGACCGCGCCATCAGCTACCGCGTCCACAAGGGCTTTGCGCACGGCGACGTGGCGCTGTCGGCTGGCGTGCAGCGCATGGTGCGCAGCGACCTGGGCTCGGCCGGCGTGATGTTCACCATCGACACCGAGAGCGGCTTCCCCGACGCGGTCTTCATCACGTCCAGCTACGGCCTGGGCGAGACGGTGGTGCAGGGCGCCGTGAACCCGGACGAGTTCTACGTCCACAAGCCCGCGCTGAAGGCCGGCAAGCTGGCCATTATCCGCCGCAATCTGGGCTCCAAGCTGATCCGCATGGAGTTTGCGACGCCCGAGGAGAAGGCCGCCAGCGGCAAGCTGGTGAAGACCGTGGACACCGCGCCCGAGCAGCGCAACCGCTACTCGCTGAATGACGCCGAGGTCACCGAGCTGGCGAAGTACGCGCTGATCATCGAGCAGCACTACGGCCGCGCGATGGACATCGAGTGGGGCCGCGACGGCGTGGATGGCAAGCTCTACATCCTGCAGGCCCGCCCCGAGACCGTGAAGAGCCAGGCCGCCGGCCAGGTCGAGCACCACTACAAGCTCAAGGCCCACAGCGCCGTGCTGGCCGAGGGCCGCGCCATCGGCCAGAAGATCGGCACCGGCCCCGTGCGCCTGGTCGACAGCGTGGCCGAGATGGAGCGCGTGCAGCCGGGCGACGTGCTGGTCACCGACATGACCGACCCGAACTGGGAGCCGGTCATGAAGCGCGCGAGCGCCATCGTGACCAACCGCGGCGGCCGCACCTGCCATGCGGCCATCATCGCGCGCGAGCTGGGCATCCCGGCCGTGGTGGGCTGCGGCGACGCCACCACCAAGCTCAAGGACGGCCAGCTGGTCACGGTGGCCTGCTCCGAGGGCGACACCGGCTACATCTACGACGGCCTGCTGGAGACCGAGGTCAGCGAGGTGCACCGCGGCGAGCTGCCGTACTGCCCCATCAAGATCATGATGAACGTCGGCAATCCGCAGCTGGCCTTCAACTTCGCGCAGATGCCGTCGGCCGGCGTGGGCCTGGCCCGGCTGGAATTCATCATCAACAACAACATCGGCGTCCACCCCAAGGCCATCCTGGACTATCCCAACATCGACGCCGACCTGAAGAAGGCCGTCGAGTCGGTGGCCCGCGGCCACGCGTCGCCGCGCGCCTTCTACGTGGACAAGCTGGCCGAGGGCGTGGCCACCATCGCTGCCGCCTTCTACCCGCGGCCGGTCATCGTGCGGCTGTCGGACTTCAAGTCCAACGAGTACCGCAAGCTCATCGGCGGCACCCGCTACGAGCCGGACGAAGAGAACCCCATGCTGGGCTTCCGCGGCGCGTCGCGCTACATCAGCGGCGACTTCCAGGACGCCTTTGCGATGGAGTGCGAGGCCTTGAAGCGGGTGCGCAAGGACATGGGCCTGACCAACGTCGAGATCATGGTGCCCTTCGTGCGCACGGTGAAGCAGGCCGAGCGCGTGGTCCAGATGCTGGCCGAGCGCGGCCTCAAGCGCGGCCAGGACGGCCTGCGCATCATCATGATGTGCGAGGTGCCCAGCAACGCCATCCTGGCCGAGCAGTTCCTGGAGCATTTCGACGGCATGTCCATCGGCTCCAACGACCTGACGCAGCTGACGCTGGGCCTGGACCGCGACTCGGGCCTGGAGCAGCTGGCCGGCGACTTCGATGAGCGCGATCCGGCCGTCAAGGCCATGATCTCGCGTGCCATCCGTGCCTGCCGCGCCACCGGCAAGTACATCGGCATCTGCGGTCAGGGCCCCAGCGACCATCCCGACTTCGCCGACTGGCTGGCCGAGGAGGGCATCGTGTCCATCTCGCTGAACCCCGACACGGTCATCGAGACCTGGCAGCGCTTGGCGGCCAAGTAAGGGTTCGTCATTGACGACCGGCCCGGGTTCTCTTGGAGGGGAATCCGGGCTTTTTGTTGCCATCATCGCGGCCGTGTCCGCCCGTCCCGCCAGCCTGCACCGCCGCTACCTCCTGTTCGCGCTGAGCTTTGTCGCGCTGGTGGTGGGCCTGGGCCTGGGTGAGCGCCACGGTCTGCCCAAGTCCTGGATCGGCTACACCTTCCTCGGGGCGACGGTGGCCGTCTACGCCGTCATCGGCATCCTGTGCCGCACCACCGATCCGGCCGAGTACTTCGTCGCCGGCCGCCGCGTGCCGCCGCTGTACAACGGCATGGCCGCCGGCGCGGACTGGATGAGCGCGGCCACCTTCATCGGCCTGGCTGGCACCCTCTATGCGAGCGGCTATGCGGGCCTGGCCTATGTGCTGGGCTGGACCGGCGGCTTCGTGCTGGTGGCGCTGTGCATCGCACCCTATCTGCGCCGCTTCGGGCAGTACACGCTGGGCGACTTCCTGGCCGAGCGCTTCGAGAGCCGCACGCTGCGCCTGGTCGGTGCGGCCGCCGCCATCCTGGTGTCCTTCGTCTACCTGGTCGCGCAGATCTACGGCGTGGGGCTGATCACCACGCGGCTTACCGGGCTGGGCTTCGAGGTGGGCGTGTTCGTGGGCCTGGGTGGGGTGCTGGTGTGCTCCTTCCTGGGTGGCATGCGGGCCGTCACCTGGACCCAGGTGGCGCAGTACCTCATCATGATCCTGGCCTATCTGGTGCCGGTCATGTGGCTCAGCGTCAAGCAGACCGGCTGGCCGCTGCCGCAGCTGGTCTATGGCCAGCAGCTGCACCAGCTGGCCGAGCGCGAGCGCGAGCTGATCCGCGACCCCGCCGAGCTGCAGGTGCGCGCCATCCACCAGCAGCAGGCCGATGCGGCCGCAGCGCGCCTGGCCGACGTGCCCAAGGCCCTGGTCGAGGAGCAGGCCCGGGCAGCCGCCCGCATTGCCGCACTGAAGGCGCAGGACGCGCCGCTGGCCCAGATCCAGGCCGCGGAGAAGCAGCGCGCCGCGCTGCCGCGCACGCCTGCCGAGGCCGAGGAGCGCTGGCGGCGCGAACTCGTCAGCGAGACGCAGTACGCCAAGCCCTTGTCCGGGCTGGCGCCGCACACCCAGCCCTTCGCGGGCGATCCGGAGGGCGACCTGGCCCACCGCGACCAGGCCGCCGAATCGCGGCGCAACTTCATCGCGTTGATGTTCTGCCTGATGGTGGGCACCGCCGGCCTGCCCCACCTGCTGACGCGCTACTACACCACGCCCTCGGTCGCTGCGGCGCGTGAGTCGGTGGCCTGGTCGCTGGTGTTCATCTGCCTGCTCTACCTGACGGCGCCGGCGCTGGCGGTCATGGTCAAGACCGAGGTGTTCAACGACCTGGTGGGCCGCAGCTTCGACCAGCTGCCCGCCTGGATCCGGCAGTGGCAGCGGGTCGATCCCACGTTGCTGTCGGCCGTGGACCTGAACGGCGACGGACGGCTGCAACTGGGCGAGCTGCGGCTGCACCCCGACCTCGTCATGCTGATCATGCCGGAGCTGGGCGGGCTGCCCTACGTCATCTCGGGCATGGTGGCCGCGGGCGGGCTGGCGGCGGCGCTGTCCACCGCCGACGGGCTGTTGCTGGCCATCTCCAGCGCGCTGTCGCATGACCTGTACTACAAGGCCATCAATCCCGAGGCCTCGCGCACGCGGCGGGTGACGCTGTCCAAGGCCTTGCTGCTGGCGGCGGCGCTGGCGGCGGCGGCGGTGGCGTCCACGCGGCCGGCCGACATCCTGGCCGTCGTCACGGCGGCCTTCTCCATCGCGGGCTCGACCTTCTTTCCCGCCCTGGTGGCCGGCGTGTTCTGGCGCCGTGCCAACAGCGCGGGCGCGCTGGCCGGCATGTTGACCGGCCTGGCGGTCTGCGTGGTCTACCTTGTGGTGGCCCATCCGGGCCTGCGCGCGCTGGTGGGCCTGCCGGGCCCGGCGACGCTGGTCTGGGGCATACAGCCGGCATCGGCCGGCCTGTTCGGCGTGCCGGCGGGCGCGCTGGCGCTGGTGCTTGTCAGCCTGCTCACCGCGGCACCGGGCCAGCGTGCGCGCGACCTCGTCGACACGCTGCGCAGCCGTCCGCCCGCCTGATCCGGGCGCGGGGCATCGGCGGGATTTGGAGCTTCCCGCGCTCCAGGCTAGAATCCCGGGCTTCGCCTTGCCGCAACCACGAGTAGACGCCGTGGCGCGGCTTCCTCAGACCGCGCCGTCATCCCGACGGCACCGGGCTGGAATCCACAAGGAGTACTCATGCGTCACTATGAAATCGTTCTGCTGATCCATCCGGATCAAAGCGAACAGGTTCCGGCCATGCTGGAGCGCTACAAGGGTCTCGTCACCGCCGGTGGTGGTGTCGTGCACCGTGTCGAGGACTGGGGCCGCCGCCAGCTGGCCTACCAGATCCAGAAGCTCGCCAAGGCTCACTACCTGTGCCTGAACATCGAAGCCAGCAAGGAAGTCCTGGGCGAGCTCGAAACGGGCTTCCGCTTCAACGACGCCGTGCTGCGCCACCTGACCGTGGTGCAGGACAAGGCCATCACGACCCCCTCGGTCATGATGAAGGCCGTCGAGCGCGAGGAAGCCCGCAAGGCGCCGCAACAGGAAGCGGCCTGAGCCAGAACCATCGCAGAACCAGGTTTGAGCAGTAGCGCCGACGCGTGAACCAGCTGTCGCTGTCGGCACAGATCCAGCAACTCGGGCAAGTTCGCTACACCCCCGCCGGGCTGATGGCCCTGGATGCAAGCCTCAAGGCCGAGTCCGAAGTCATCGAAGCCGGCAGGCCGCGCAAGGTCTCCCTGGAGATCAAGGCGGTCGCGGTGGGCGAGGTGGCCAAGCAGTTGCAGGCGCTTGGAGTCGGTGGCCACGCGGTGTTCCGCGGCTTCCTGACCCACCAGCGCAACGGCCGGGGCTTCGTGGCCCACGTCACCGTGATCGAGCCCACTGCTGTCGCCGAACCTGGACGAGTTTGAACCGGATAGATTTAACAGAGGTCCCCTATGGCACCCCCCCGTGGTAAAGGTCGCTTCTCCAAGGACAAGAAGCCCAAGCGCAACCAACAGTCGCTGCTGTTCCGCCGCAAGCGTTTCTGCCGCTTCACCGTCGCCGGTGTCGAGCAGATCGACTACAAGGACATCGACACGCTGCGCGATTTCATCGCCGAGAACGGCAAGATCACGCCCGCTCGCCTGACCGGCACGCGCGCCTTCTTCCAGCGCCAGCTGACGGTCGCCATCAAGCGCGCCCGCTTCCTGGCTCTGCTGCCGTACAGCGACCAGCACAAGGTCTAAGGAGCTGACGACATGCAAGTGATCCTGCTCGAAAAAGTGGCCAACCTCGGCAACCTCGGCGACGTCGTCAAGGTCAAGGACGGCTATGCCCGCAATTTCCTGATCCCGACCAAGGCCGCCCGTCGTGCGACCGAGGCCGCCATCAAGGAATTCGAAGCCAAGCGTGCCGAACTCGAAAAGGCTGCCGCCGAGAAGCTGGCCGCCGCCCAGAAGCTGGGTGAGGCCATCGCCGGCAAGACCGTGCGCATCGCCCAGAAGGCCGGTGTGGACGGCCGCCTGTTCGGCTCGGTGACCAACGCCGACATCGCCGAAGCCCTGACCAAGGCCGGTACGCCGGTCGTCAAGGCCCAGGTGCGTCTGCCCAACGGCCCGCTGAAGACCGTGGGCGAGTTCCCGGTCAGCGTCGCGGCCCACACCGATGTCGTCGTCGACGTCACGGTCCAGGTGGTTGCGGAAGCCGAGTAATTCGGCAGAAGGAAGCTCGCTTCCCCTGATGTGCGGTCGTCGTTGACGCCGCAACATCGAAAGAAGGCCGAGGCCCTCAGGGTTTCGGCCTTCTGTCTTTCAGGGCCAGGTTTTCCAGCACTGACCACCGTTTGTTCCCCGTTCGTCCACAGCTTTGTCCACAGGCATGTCCGCGATCTTTCCCGCTTCCTCTTCCGCCGCACCGCAAGACGACGAAGTGGCGCGCCTGCGCGTGCCGCCGCACTCGGTGGAGGCCGAGCAGAGCGTGCTCGGCGGCCTGCTGATCGACAACTCGGCCTGGGACCGCGCCGCCGACCTGCTGACCGACAGCGACTTCTACCGCTTCGAGCACAAGCATGTGTACACGGCCATCGGCAAGCTCATCAATGCGGGCAAGCCGGCCGACGTCGTCACCGTCTTCGACGAGCTGACCTCGCTGGGCCGTGCCGAGGAATGTGGCGGCCTGGCCTACCTGAACGCGCTGGCGCAGAGCGTGCCGAGTGCCGCCAACCTGCGCCGTTATGCCGAGATCGTTCGCGAGCGCGCCATCCTGCGCAAGCTGGTGGCGACGTCCGACGAGATCGCCACGGCGGCCATGAACCCGCAGGGCCGGGCGGTCACGCAGATCCTGGACGAGGCCGAGGGCAAGATCTTCCGCATCGGCGAGGAGGGCTCGCGCAGCCGCCAGGGCTTCCAGAGCATGGACCAACTGGTCGTCGCGCTGATCGACCGCGTCAACGAACTGGCCGAGAGCGGCGCGCAGGACGTGACCGGCGTGCGCACCGGCTTCTATGACCTGGACAAGCAGACCGCCGGCCTGCAGCCCGGCGACCTCATCGTGCTGGCCGCGCGCCCATCCATGGGCAAGACGGCCTTCGCGGTCAACATCGCGGAGAACGTGGCCATCAACGAGGGCCTGCCGGTCGTCATCTACTCGATGGAAATGGGCGCGGCCCAGCTCGCGCTGCGGATGGTGGGCTCCATCGGCCGCATCGACCAGAGCCATCTGCGCACCGGCCGTCTGGCCGACGACGAGTGGAGCCGCCTGTCCGAGGCGGTGGACAAGCTCGGCAAGGCCAGCATCTTCATCGACGAGAGCCCGGGCCTGTCGCCCTCCGAGGTGCGTGCCCGCGCGCGG
Source organism: Roseateles sp. (assembly GCA_046289335.1). Classification (GTDB taxonomy): domain Bacteria; phylum Pseudomonadota; class Gammaproteobacteria; order Burkholderiales; family Burkholderiaceae_C; genus Pelomonas. The sequence goes on from JBKBVY010000017.1 coordinate 18,666, forward strand.
CGCCAGGCGCGCATCTGCGGCCAGCTGGGCCTCATCGTCATCGACTACCTGCAGCTGATGACCGGCAACGGCGGCGGCAGCGAGGAGAACCGCGCCACCGTGCTGGGCGAGATCTCGCGCGGCCTGAAGGCGCTGGCCAAGGAGCTGAAGTGCCCCGTCATCGCGCTGTCGCAGCTGAACCGCTCGGTGGAGCAGCGGCCCGACAAGCGGCCCATGATGTCCGACCTGCGCGAGTCCGGCGCCATCGAGCAGGATGCCGACATCATCATGTTCATCTACCGGGACGAGTACTACACCAAGGACGAGTGCAAGGAGCCGGGTGTGGCCGAGATCATCATCGCCAAGCAGCGTAACGGCCCGGTGGGCACGGTGAAGCTGGCCTTCCAGCGCATGCACACCAAGTTCGAGAACCTCGCGCCGGGCTACGTGGGCGTGGAGTGGGACGAGTACTGAACCTCGGTAGGCGGGATCGTCGAATGCTGTATATATTTACAGCATGTCGCCCACCCGCATCCACATCGCCGCCGCCCAGCCGGCGCTGGTCCCCGCCGACTCCATCAAGGGCCGGGGCACGGCCACCGCGATGCCGCATCGCTTCGAGGCGCGGCAGCGCGAGCAGTTCGACGACGGCTGGGGTTCGCTGGACCAACTGGCGGCCGAGGAGCACCTGCCGCCAGCCACCGAAGTCATCGAGGAGCAGGCCGGCAAGATGATCTCCAGTAACCAGTCGCCGGACATCTCCTTCGACTATTCCATCAACCCCTACCGGGGCTGCGAGCACGTTATGTGGAATTCACCATCCTGAAGAAGGCTCCCGTCGTACAAAGGACGAAGTCGATCCCAGCGCTTACCCAGCTTCCTTCGGCACGTCCCAGTCCGCCAGCCGCGCTTCGCCGGTCTGGTAGAACTGCTTCACCAGCTTCACGTACTCCAGGAAGTCCTTGTTCTCGGTTGCCAGCCGGTTGGCGGTGTCCCAATCGATTGCCATCCGATCGGCGTGTCGAAGCGAGTGAGGCAGCTCGCCGCGTTTCCCCGTGGGGCGTCGGCGACGCCCACGCGGTGCGGATGTCGAGCCCCGGCACCCCCCCTCGCGCGCCGGCCGCCGCTGGCGGCCCGCAGTCAGCGCTTGCGCGCTGCAGGCGGGGCTGCCCTTGAAGCCACTGCAGGACCCCCGTATGCGTCGCAAATCCTCCCTGACTGCCGTTGCAGTCCTTGCCCTCCTCGCCGCGTGCGGCGGTGGCGGCTCCGTGCCGCCGGGCGCCGAGCCCGGGCAGCCGCTGGCCTGCCTGGCGCTGCCGGTCGAGGCCACCACCCACAGCGATGCCACCGGCTCCAGCGAGTGGAACGACGTGCTGGTGGACTGGCGCAACCGGGTCTGGCTGGGTGGGTATGACCGCGGCGCCTTGCCCGCCAACGATCTCGGCCCCGCGGGGAATGCCCGTGGCGTCATCCGCGCGCTGAGCCCCCTGGGCGAGCCGCTGTTCGACAGCGACGCCCAGCTGGACAGCCCCGGCGCCGACGCCGTCGAGGCGCTGAGCCTGAGCGAAGCGGGCCTGATCTTCGCGGCCGGCCGCACGAGCGGCGCCTTCGCCGGCCAGACCCACCGGGGGCAGTTCGACACCTTCATCGCCCGCGGCGACGCCAGCCAGCCGGCGGCCGCCTGGCGCGTGGGCCAGTTCGGCGACGAGCGGCCGCAGCACCCCCGGCGCATCGCAACGGCGGGCACGGCCGACGTCTACGTGGCCGGCTTCAATGCCGACTGGGTGCCGACCAACTACGTGGCCGAATGGGCGGATGCCAGCGCGGGCCGGTTCACGGTCAACAGTGCCGGCAGCGGGGCGCCCGTCGCGCCGGCCTGGGAGCATCGCAGCCTGTCCGAAGCGCAGGACTTCGGCCTGGCGCTGGTGCTGCACCAGGACCATGTCTTCATCGGCGGCACGGTGACCGGGGGCACGCAGCGCGGGGCCTTCGTCCGCAAGCTGGCGCTGTCGGGCGCCCCGGTCTGGACGGCCCGCTACACCAGCTTCGGCGGCGACAGCGTCGCCGCGCTGCAGCGCCTCGCGGACGGCACGCTGCTGATCGCCGGCTCCGTCGGCGGCTCGTTCCGCGGCGGCGTCCACCGCGGACAGCAGGACGTCTACATCGCTCGCATCAACCCGGCCGACGGCGCCGTGCTCGCCAGCGCGCAGTTCGGCACCGAGGGCACGGAATGGCTCACCGACGCCAAGGTCGATGCCCAGGGCAACATCTTCCTGTTCGGCGAAACCGATGGCGGTTTCGTGGCCGGCCAGGCGCCGGCCGGCAATGCCGACTTCTTCCTGCTCAAGGTGCGCATGGACGGCACGCTGCTGAAGAGCTGGCAGTGGGGCACGGCCGACGACGAGCATGCCAAGGCCGCGGCGCTGGACAGCTGTGGCCGCGCGGTCGCCGTCGGCGCCACGGCCAGCGGCGCGCACAAGCGCGCCGTGATGTGGTTCCCGCGGGCCCAGTAGCCCGGCGATTCCGGTCATTCCCTGGCGGCGGCGGGATGCCAAGCGTCCCGCGTGCCGCGTGCCCTCCATCCCTGATCTCCGACGGTGCGGCGCCAGCCGGCGTCGTCCATCCACCCGCATGAACACATCGACGTCCTTCCCCTTCTTCAGCCCCGCCCTGGTCGTGTCGCTGGCTCTGGGCTGCGGCGCCGCGGCCGCGGCGCCGGTCGCGTACAGCGTCAGCTTCCAGTCCGGCTCGGCCATCACCGCCGCGTCCGGCGCCAGCCACGACTTCGACATCGCCGGCTGGGCGCGGCAGGCGCTGGGCGGCGGCGGCTTCCGCGTGCTGCAGGCCAGCCTCTCGTTGAGCTTCACCGACGATCAGGACGAGTTCATCGACAGGGGCAGCCTCGGCTACGACGGCCAGACCACGACGCAGTCGGCCTTCCGGGGCAGCCGAGACGGCCGCAACGGCCTCATCACCCAGCGCGTGATCGCGTCCTACGAATCGCGCGGCATGGAGGGCGAAGCCGAGGGCGCACGCATCTTCGGCGTCGGGCTGGAGGGCGGCAGCCGCTCCGCCTCGCGGCAATGGGCGGCTGATGGCCCGACGCCCGTCGAGGTGGGGCGCGACTGGAGCGGCTGGACCTGCTACTGGTGGGGCTGCTCAGGCACCGAAACGGTCTATCGCCAGGGCACGCGATACCGCTACACCTCGTTCGACGGCGACTTCGGCTTTGAGGCCTGGCTGGGGCGGGATGCGCTCGCTGACCTGAGCGACGATGGCCGATGGCGCCTGAACGTCGGCGCCCAGATGGGCGACTTCATCTGGCGTGGCGGGCAGCTCGATCTGGTGGTCGAGGCGCTGCCGGACGGCAACGCGGTGCCCGAGCCGGCCGGGCTGGCATTGATGGGCCTGTCGCTGGCCTGCGCCGCTATCGCGACGCGGGGTCGGCGCAGGCTGGCCCAGGCCTGAGAGGGTGCCGGCCACCGTTCGGGCACCGCCTGTGCCGCCGGGCGGGGCGCGGCGGCGATCACGGCGTCGCATCGCGGGCGCCCCCGCAGCGTGACCTCGCCAATGTCTGCTTAGACTCCGGGCCTTTGGGGCATGACAAGGGCGTCAGGCTCACCAGCGCATTCATGCAAAAGCTCATCCTGAGGCTGCACGGCGTGCCCTCATGGTCCCGCGACGACGACGGACCCGCCACGGCGCTGTCCGCGCGCGAGGCCGTGCTGCTCGGCTGGCTGTGGGCGGAGGGGCCCACGCACCGCGGCGTCATCGCGGGCCGGCTGTGGTCCGACAGCGACGAGGCGCGGGCGCGTGCCAGCCTGCGCCAGGTGATCCTGCGCCTGCGGCGCTTGAGCCCGGTCACGGGCAGGCCTTCCAGTTCGGCCAGCGAGGAGTGGCCGGTGCCGAAGTCGTCCAGGTACAACGAGACCCCGGTCCGGCGCAGCGCGTCGAAGCTCGCCTTGATCATCGACAGGTCCATGGCCAGGGACTCCGTCAGCTCCAGGCAGATCAGCTGGGGCGCCAGCCCGTTGGCCTTCAGCGTCTCGCTGACCAGCCGGGCGAAGCCCTCGTCCTGCAGCTGCAGCCGGCTCACGTTGATGGCCACCAGGTGGGCGGCGGGCCGCGCGCCGCGGTCCAGCATCGTGCGGGCGTCCCGGCAGGCCTGCTGCAGCGCGACGTCCGCCATCGCCAGCATGTCCAGCGGCACGGTCTGCGGGGGGGCGACGACCCAGCCGGCGGAGTAGCTGACGGTCAGCCGCCGGTTCTCGATGCAGAACGGCTCGCGCAGCGCGCCGGCCAGCTCGGCCAGCGCCGCCCGCACGGCGTCGCGCGGCCGCGTCGTCGCGACGAAGACGGCGAAGGAGTCCGCGCCCAGGTGCCCACCAGCGTCGAGCGCCGCGAGGCCGGTGAGCGGCGCCAGAAGCAGTGCGAGATGCGTTCGCCGATGGCGTCCAGCAGCTTGTCGCCGGCCTCGTGGCCCAGCGTGTCGTTGAAGAAGCCGAAGCGGTCGATGTCCAGGATGAGCAGCAGCGCCCGTTCGCCGCGCTGCGCCGCCGCCAGCCGCGAGCCCACCTGGCTGAGGAAGGCGCTGCGGCCGACGTGGCCGCCGGCGTGATCGCCATGGCCCGGGCGTCCAGCAGCAGGCTCACGTCGCTGGGCACCAGCCAGCCGGTCACCAGGGACTGGGCGTCGCAGACGATCTCCGGCTTGACGTGGCCGATCAGGCGGCAGCTGACCTCGCCCAGCCCCGTCAGCGCCAGCGTGACCAGCGGCCCGGATGCGCGCCGGCTGCGGCCCGCGGCGGGCGCCTCGTACCAGCGCCGCATGGCATCGAGCCGGTCAGCATCCAGCGTGATGAGCCGGTAGCTGTCTGCCCAGGCCGACGGGCCGGAGGGCGGCGTGTCCACGCGGGGGAGCTGCAGCAGCAGCCGGTGGTCGCCCAGCCAGACGAAGTGCATGGCGCCCAGCTTGTCGCTCACCCGCCGCAGCACGCCCTCGTCCCAGGTCGCCAGCGGCAGCGGCAGCGGCAGCGGCTGCAGCGAGGCCCCGGCCTCGCAGAGCATGCCGGCCTGGTCCAGGCGCAGCTGGCCGGTCGCCTGGGTGAGGTAGTAGCGCTTGTCGCGCAACGCCACGGGCATCACCAGCGGCCCGATGCGCAGGACCCTGTCCCGCGCCGCGGCCGGGTCCGCGCCGTCGGCGGGCGCTGGCGGCGGCTGCTCGGTCGTGGCGGCGAACAGGTGCCGCGTTCCTTGCACCAGTGCGGCGAATCGCACGTCCCTGGCCAGGCGCCGGGCGGAGCCGTTCAGGCGCCAGCGGCGGGAGGTGGCCTCGTAGGTGATGGTGGCCTCGGCGCGGTCGGCGTGCATGTTTCCTTCAACTTGCCCAAGAGGACGAGCCGGCGCGGGCGCCGCTCCATGATCACAGAAAAGGCTGGGGGATGGACCTTGCGGACCAGTGTTGGCACCGCGGCGTTAGCCGGGCGTTAGCTGGGTGTTGGCGCGCGCCCGCAGCCCTCAGCCTTCCACCCAGCTCACCCGTCCGCGGCCGGCGGCCTTGGCGAGGTACAGCGCCTTGTCGGCCGCCTCGACCAGCCCCGGGCCGGCGCTGCTGCCGGCAGCCACGCCCAGGCTGACGGTCACGCGGCCGTCGATGCCGGGATGGGGCAGGCCCAGCGCCCGCACCGCGTCTTCCATGCGCTGGGCCACGTCGATGGCGCCGGCCAGGTCGGTGTCGGGCAGCAGGCAGACGAACTCCTCGCCGCCGTAGCGCGCCAGCAGGTCGGTGGGCCGGCGCAGGCAGGTGCGCAGCGCGGCGGCCACGCGGCGCAGGCAGTCGTCGCCGGCCAGGTGGCCCAGCGCGTCGTTGTAGCGCTTGAAGTGGTCCACGTCGGCCAGGGCCACGGCCAGCGGCGCGCGGCTGCGCTGGGCGCGGCGCGACTCGGCCTGCAGGCGGGCGTCGAAATGGCGGCGGTTGTGCACGCCGGTCAGGCCGTCCACGAAGGCCAGCTCGCGCAGCAGGTCGGCCTGGGCCTTGAGCGTGAGCTGGGTGCGCACCCGCGCATGCACGACGGTGGGGTTGAAGGGCTTGGTGATGAAGTCGGCCGCGCCGGCGTGCAGCGCGCGGGTCTCGTCGTCGGGCTGGTCCTGCGCGGTGACGAAGATGACGGCGATGTCCTGCAGCAGCGGGTCGGCCTTGAGCTCGGCGCAGAGCTGATGGCCGTCCATGCCGGGCATCTGCACGTCCAGCAGCACCAGGTCGGGCTTGTGCTCGCGGCACAGCTGCAGGGCCTGCTCGCCGTCGGTGGCGGTCAGCAGCTGGCAGTCGGCGGCGAACACCTGCTGCAAGGCCTGCAGGTTGACGGGCTGGTCGTCCACCAGCAGCAGCCGCGGCCGCTGGCCCGCGGGCGCCAGGGCCGGCGCGGCCGGCGGCGGTGCCGCGGC
>JBKBVY010000178.1:0-6884 GCA_046289335.1 Roseateles sp.
CAGCCGGTTTCACCGATCAGGATGTCCTTGGGCGCGTAGGCGCTGCCGAAGGCGCGGCGCACGTTGGCGACCTGGGTCAGGGCGGCGTCGATACCGGTGGGTTCGTCTTCCCAGTAGGGCAGCAGGTGGATGGTGAGGAAGTCCACCGCCGGTGCCATCCGCGGGTGCTTGATCCAGAACTCCCAGACATCGGCGTAGGTCACCGGCTGCGCCACGGCGGCCCGGACCCGTTCGATCAGCGCCACCAGTTGCTCCTCGGTGGCTTCCTTGCGCAGCAGCACCTCGTTGCCGACGATCACCGCCTCGATCACGTCCGGGTAAGCGTTGGCGGCGCTGATCAGCGCGGCAGGCGCGTAACGTTCCACGTACGGGGTGAGGAGCGCGTCGAGTGGGAAGCGGTGGGTGAGGACCGGAATGAAGCCGTGGAGAGTCATCATGAGCAGGTGCGGGGGGGCGCCCTGCCCCCCCGGCCCCGCCCTCCGTGGTTTCGCCTCGCTGACGAAGTTCGGGCGACCTGCCCCCAGACCTCGGGGGAGTTGCCGTCGCCTTCCGGTCTGCAGCGGGTGCGGTCTGTCAGTCGTCGCGTGCCTACTCACGCTTACCAGCATGGAGCGGACTTCCGCCCGACGAGCTGAACCTGCTCTTGCTCGCAGGCCGTAGACCATCGTCCGGCAGCTGCCGCGCGAACGCGGCCGTCCTATCGGCTGCCGCGTACTACCGCGCCGAAAGCAGGCTAGTACTTCGATTCTTCCATTTCGTTCGACCGGCCCGTCAGGTAACTCACCTCGAGCGAGGCACTCATCCGTATGGCAGCGGTGGTATGCCAGAAGCGACTGCGCTCTCTGCCATGGCCGCCTTCGTAGCGGCGCAGGCGCACCAGCCACATCAGGTCGACGTCGCGGGCCTCCAGGTACGCACGTACGACATCAGTACGGCACGACAGGCGTGAACCGTCGCTCGAACCTTCCTCATCTCGGCCGGATTCGATCCACGCGTCGGCCCGCACCACGGTCTCGCCGGCAGCATTTTCCCAGGTGCGCTCGAACGGATCGACAGATCGCAGCTTGGCGAACGCGGTGACATCCCGGCTGAAGCACGACCGCTGAACCGCGCCAGCCGCGCCTAGGGCGTCAGTCTTGTCCAGATACCCATATGCTTGCTTGCGCACGATCCACGGCAGGTAGGGTTCATCGCGATTAGATGTCAACCCGTCGTCTTCATAAATATCTAGCTGCGGCAGGTACGCCTGGAAAGGCCCCTGTGCGGCCAGTTCCTCGGCCAATGCGGCGCTTCGATCCCGCGGCGCCAGCGCCGACATAACGCGGATCTCGACGTTTTCGTTCGAGTGCCAACTGCCTTCAACGGTGAGCCAATCTCCCACCGAGTCGCCGATCCCGAGCAACGACTTCAATGTGGCCGGGGCCGCTGTGAGGTCCATCGCGGTTTCTCCCTCGACCATCAAGGAAACCCAGCTATCCAGTGGTTGCGGGTCCATTCCGTCCGCGAGCCACAAGCCTGCCGGATGCGTTAGGACTTCATGCGAAAGCCAGTCCTCCCACGGGTCTTCCTCAGCGTAGCCTTGCCAAACAACTGGGTACGCGGCAAGTAGATCACCTGCCACCGAGAACAAGGAGTGCCAGGCCAGTTGCTCGCCGTGGCTTTGGTACTCGGCGTCGATGCCGCGCGTGTGGCGATCACCAGTTCGTGTTCGCCCTTTGTGATCGCTCATGAACTCGATATCGGCGTCATGTTCACGCACCTTGGCGACGAGAGCATCCGCTGTTTCCCAGTGCGGTCGTCGGAACAGGCTCGACAGCCGAGTAACTTCGTCCTTGCTGAAGTCGTAGTCCAAATGCAGCTCAGGCTTGGGCTTGGCCATGCCCTTCGGACGCGGAGCGTAGAAATCACTCCCGCAATAGCTCTTTTCCTTCCGGGCCGCGAATCTTGATCGATTCACGCGCTGAAGCTCCTGAACCCGTGCCTTTCGCAGGCGCAACTCACCTGCATTCACACAGGCCAGCAGAGCCTGCACCGCGAAATGCCGCCGCAGCACATGGCGTTCGACAGCGTCCAACGCGATCGCTTCTAGAAAATTGGCATGCCGAGCAACGACTACGGGAGCCTCTAGTGCAATGCGCGCCATTGCGATCAGCAACCACAGCTGGGCATGCTGGTAGAAGAACGGCAACTCTGGCGCCTGGAAGGGGACCGCGTCGCGGCACCGATACCCGTGCGATGACCGGTGCGCAAGCCTTCAGCGCGTCAGCTACGGCAAGCGATGAGCCGATCCATTGCTCCTTGCAAGTGCGCAGCTCCCGTTCTTTGTCGTACAGGTCCAGCACCTCGAGCCGCGCGATCAGCGCGAGATAGTCAGGCCACTGCTTGAACGCCACCTTCGCTCGCAACGCATCGAGAACATCGTTCGAGAAGCGAATGTTCCTGAGCTGGGTACGAGCCGCATCCAGGACGCGCCCCACCGCGACCTCATCGAGCGGATCGGTGCCCGCGGCGATTTGCAGAACGTGCGCCTTCGCCATTCTCTCCTCGTCTTCCCACGTTCGACGCGCGGCGTCGATTCCGGGTGCGCGCCAGTTCGTGCGCCTGTTGTGGTCATCGCGCTTGACGTCGATTCGATCCGCCGCCGCTTCAAGGTACTACCTCAAGACGTTGAGCCGCATTGACGAGCTCCTATCGGTCCTCGAAAACCCCTCGGTCCCCGTCGGCGCTCGCATTCGCCTGGCCAAGGATTCCCAGCCACGGGTTCGCCCTGGCGAAGACGTTCAACCTGTCAAGTTCCTGCCGCGATGAGGAAGCGGCGCGCGCCCGACTTGACGGAGGCCACCATCGCCGTGGTGGTAGACCTGTTGGACGGTTGGACAGGAAAACTCACATGGGACCTTCTGATCGCCGAGGTGCTTCGCCTCACCGGCTTCGAGTACTCGCGGTTCACATTCGCTGAATACCCACAAATCGCCGACGCCTTTGCGGTCAAGAAGAAGAAGCTCAGCGGCACGCTCGAAAAAGAGCCTCGAACACCGCGGGACGGGCAGATCTTGGCAGCGCTGAACAAGGCGGAGCGTTTCAAGGAGAAGGCGGACCGCCTACAGCGCGAGAATGACTTGTTGCTGGAGCAGTTTCAAACGTGGGCGGTGAACGCCGAGCGGCACGGCGTCACGATCGCTAAGCTCAATGCACCTCTCGCCCTCCCCAGCCGAGAGCGGTCCAGAAAGCCCCGGTGACGCCCGCCCGTCACGACGGCCTTCCTGACCCAACCCACACTTTGGACGTCCAGGGCCCCTCCGGGCAGAATTCGATGCGCCTGGCTGCCGAACCCACACTTGGCGACGAGCGATGCCGCACGGCGCCCTTGGACATTGGGCAAAACGGCGTATCCACAGTCCCTTATGCTTAGAACCCTTCTGACCTCCTGACGTCCTCCAAGGCCAGGCCCACCGCGCGAGCGGCGGGCCTTTTTTCTTGCGCGGCGGGCATGAGCCGGCTGGCGAACGCGCGCCGCGGTTGACGTGCCGCCGGCGCCGCTGCAGACTGCGCGCCTCCTCAACCCCTGCACAAGGAGCCCACCATGCAAGCAGCAGATCGTGTCGCCCCTCGTGCCGGCCGCCTGAGCGCCCCGCGCCTCTGACCCCTCGCGGGTCCATTGATCGCCGCGCGTCCGCCGCGGCCGGCTTCCCACCCCGTCATCCCGCACGCCACACGGCGTGTGGACCGGTTCGCCCCTGCGCGAACGAAGCCCTGTTCAATGGATTCCCGACATGGACATCAACTTCGATGCGCTGCAAGCGCTCGGACTCACGCACGCCATCGCCGGCCGTGCCGCACAACTCTCCCTTTCTGAACCCGGCCTGCGCCTGGCGCGCGTGACCGAGGTGCAACGCGACTGCCTGACGCTGCACGACGGCCTCGCCGAGCGGCCCGCCCGGCTGCTGCCGCGGCTGTTGCAGCAGCTGCAGGCCAGTGGCCAGCAGCCGACCATCGGCGACTGGGTCGCCCTGCAGCTGGACGCGCTGGGCCAGGCCTGGGTGGTCGCTCGCGTGGAGCCCGTCAACGAGATCGCCCGCCGCGCCAACGACGGCCGCCGCCAGCCGCTGGCCAGCAACGTCGACACGGCGCTGCTGGTCATGGGGCTGGACGCCGACTTCAACGCCCGCCGCATGGAGCGCACCATCGCCATGGTGCGGGCCTGCGACGTGGCGCCGGTGGTGGTGCTGACCAAGCTGGACATTGCGCCCGACGCGCAGCCGCGCATCGCCGAGATGCACGCCCGCCTGCCGGCCACCGTGCCGGTGCTGGCGGTCAACGGGCTGTCGCGCCAGGCCTGCACCGAGATCGGCCCCTGGCTGCACGCGGGGCAGACGCTGGTGCTGCTGGGCTCGTCGGGGGCCGGCAAGTCCACGCTGATCAACGCGCTGACTCAGGCCGGCCAGCTCACCGGCGCCGTGCGCCGCAGCGACGGCCGTGGCCGCCACACGACCACGGCGCGCTCCCTGCACCGCTGCCCCCAGGGCGGCTGCATCATCGACACGCCGGGCCTGCGCACCTTCCGGCCCGATGCCGACGCGCGGGCGCTGGCCGCCACCTTCGAGGACGTGCAGGCGCTGGCGCAGCGCTGCCGCTTCCGCGACTGCCGGCACGAGCAGGAGCCCGGCTGCGCGGTGCGCGCGCAGGTGGACGCCGACCGCCTGGCCAACTACCAGAAGCTGATGCGCGACGCGCAGCGCGGCGAGATGGGGGCGCTGGAGCGCATCGAGCTGCGCAGCAAGTGGAAGGCCATCGGCAAGGCGGGCAGCCAGCGGGCGCGGGACAAGCGGGCCTGAGCGCCTGGGAGGTTCAGAGCAGTCAGGCTGCTGAGCGTTGCCGGCCCGCACGCTCCGGGGTCGGGTCGCGCTGGCACACTGCCCCGGCATGAAACGCCGCCTGCTGCTGTTGGCCACCCTGCTGCCCATGCTGACCCTTGCCGCCCCGCCCGCCGTGTTGACGCTCTGGCCCGAGGGCGTGCCCGCCGCCCAGCGCGCCGATGCGCCCGCCGCGCGCGGCGAGCTCGGTGCCGAACGCGCGGAGCGCGGCGGCATCGCCAACGTGGCGCAGCCCACGCTGACCGTGGTGCCGCCCGCGGTGGACCGACCCAACGGCACGGCCGTCATCCTGTGCCCGGGCGGCGGCTACAGCTTCCTGTCGTCCAACCGCGAGGGCTTGCAGTACGCCGCCTGGCTGAGCACGCTGGGCGTGACCAGCTTCATCCTGAAGAACCGGCTGCAGGAATGGGGCCACCCGGCGCCGCTGCAGGACGTGCTGCGCGCCATCCGCCTGGTGCGCTCGCGCGCGGCCGAGTTCGGCGTGGACCCCGGGCGCATCGGCGTCATGGGCAGCTCGGCCGGCGGCCACCTGGCGGCCAGCGCCAGCACGCTGTTCGACCACGCCGACGGCCGCACCGGCGCGGCGCTGGATGCCGTCAGCGCGCGGCCCGACTTCGCGGTGCTGGTCTATCCCGTCATCACCATGCTGGACCCGGCCGCCCATGCCGGGTCGCGCCAGGCGCTGCTGGGCCCCAACCCCGGGCCGGAGCTGCTGACGCTGCTGTCCGTGGAGCGCCAGGTGACGGCCGCCACGCCGCCCACGCTGCTGCTGCACACGCAGCGCGACCCGGCCGTGCCGGTGGACAACAGCCTGCTGTACTACCAGGCGCTGACGCGCGCCGGCGTGCCGGCCGAGCTGTACGTGTTCGAGCAGGGCGGCCACGGCATTGGCATGCGCGACGGACTGGGCAATGCGTCCGCCTGGCCGCGCCGCGCCGAGGACTGGCTGCGCCAGCGCGGCCTGCTGGACAGGGCGGCGGCGCGATGAAGCGGCGCGACCTGATGGCGCTGGCCGCCACGCTGCCCGCCTGGGCCCGCGCCGACGACGCGATGACGCTGCCGGCCATGGACTTGCACGACCCCTTCATCGTGACCGATGCGGCCAGCCAGACCTACTGGCTGTTCACGAAGAACCACCCGTCGTTCAGCGGCCAGCCCGCCATCGGCGTGATGGCCTACCGCAGCCGCGATCTGAAGCACTGGAGCCGTGCGCAGCTGGTGTTCCAGCTGCCCGCAGACGGCTGGGCCAATGACGGCTGCTGGGCGCCCGAGGTGCACCGCTGGCGCGGCAAGTGGTACTTGTTCGTCACGGTACACAACGAGGGCCTGGCGCTGGCCACGCCCAGCCCCGTGCCGGGCCAGCGCAGCTACCGCCGCAGCACCGTGCTGGCCGTGGCGGACGCGCTGGGCGGGCCGTTCACGCTGGTGCGCGACGGCGAGCCGGTCGTGTCCAAGGACCTGATGACGCTGGACGGCACGCTGTATGTGGACCGCGCCGGCAAGCCCTGGATGGTCTATGCGCACGAGTGGCTGCAGCTGCGCGTGGGCGCCTTTGCCGCCGTGCCGCTGGACGACGAACTGCGCGCCGCCGGACCGCCGCGCGAGCTGTTCCGCGGCGACGCCTCGCCCGCCGCGCGGCCGCAGCAGGGCCAGGGCATCATCGTCACCGACGGCCCGCAGCTCTACCGCACGGCCGACGGCGGCCTGCACATGCTGTGGTCCAGCTGGGGCGACGACGGCTACTTCCAGACGCTGTCGCGCTCGCCGTCCGGCGAGCTGTTCGGGCCCTGGGAGCATGGCCCCGTCTGGCTGGCCAAGGGCTCGGGCCACGGCATGCTGTTCCGCACGCTGGACGGGCGCTGGATGCTGGTGGTGCACCGGCCGTTCAAGAACGCGCGCGGCAAGCTCTACGAGGTGGCCGAGCATGCCGACCGCTTCGAGCTGCTGCGCCAGCGGGTCGACCTGGACCTGGATCCCGCGCCGCTGCCGCCGGCTCAGCCGCCGAAGGCC
>JBKBVY010000179.1:0-6876 GCA_046289335.1 Roseateles sp.
GCTGTTCGGCGTGGCCAATGCCAGCGAGACCATCCACCGCAGCAAGGCGGTGGGCGAGCCGCCGCTGCTGCTGGGCTTTGCGGCGCTGCTGGCCATCAAGGACGCCTGCGCGGCCTGCGGGCCCGAGGGCTGCGACCCGCCGCTGCGCGCGCCCGCCACGGCTGAAGCCGTGCTGGCCGCCATAGACACCGTGCGATGAAATTCATCGCCAGCCTTGGCGCCGCGCTGTTGATGGCCGGCTGCGCCAGCGTCAAGCCACCCGCCCCGCCCATCGTCAGCGTCGAGGCCTGGGGCGGCACACCGGCGAGCGTGCCTGCGGCGCCGCAGCGCATCAGCAAGATCACGCTGCACCACCAGGGCGAGATCTGGAGGGACGGCACCGACGTCGAGAACTACCTGCGCCGCCTGCAGCAGTGGTCGCGCCTGACCAAGCGCTGGGCCGACATCCCCTACCACTACGTCATCGCACCCGACGGCCGCATCTACGCCGCGCGGCCGCTGCAGCAGGCCGGCGACACCAACACCGAGTACGACCCGCGGGGCCATGCGCTGCTCATGCTGGTCGGCAACTTCGAGGAACAGCAGCCCACGCCCGCGCAGCTGAACGCCGCCGTCGCGCTGGCCGCCTGGCTGGCGCGCGAGCACCGGTTGGGGCTGGACGACATTGCCAGCCACAAGGACTACAGCCGGCAGACCGTCTGTCCGGGGAAGAACCTGTATGCCCATCTGGAATCGGGTTGGTTCAAGGCGGAGGTGGGGCGGGTGCTCGGAGAGCGTTGATCTGGCACCGCCTGCACGGCAGCGGCGGAGATCCAGCGCTTGGGTGCTGATCAGGACCGAGCCCGCCAGGAGGCTCAGAACGCAACTGCGGGCACTTGTTCAACGCTTGAAATCCGCCCGCCTAGGCAGGAACGGCTGAGTCGGCTCGTCGCCCTCACCGCCCGCGCCTCTGCGTCGCAATCAGCACCGCCTGCGTCCGCGAACTGGCGCCCAGCGCCTTGAGCACCGCAGCCACATGGTCCTTGACCGTGTCCACGCCGATGTTCAGCTCGCGGGCGATTTCCTTGTTGGACAGGCCGCGCGCCAGCAAGTCCAGCACGCCCTTCTGGCGCGGCGTCAGCGGCAGCTCGGCCCAGGCCTGTGAGGCGGCCGGCGCCGCGGGCGCCTGCGTCTGGGCCAGCGGCTTCAGCGGCGGCACATAGGTGCCGCCGGCCAGCACCAGCTGCAGGGCCTGCACCAGCGTGTCCAGGTCGCTGCGCTGCGGCACATAACCCATCGCGCCGGCGCCCAGCGCCTGCAAGGCGTCCTCGGTGTCGTCGGTGCCCGAGATGACCACCACCGGCAGCAGCAGGTGCTCGCGGTGGATGTGCTGCAGCAGCGCGAAGCCGCCGTCCACCTGCAGGTCCAGCAGCACCAGGCGCGGCAGCTGCTGCGCCAGCGCGGCGCGCGCGGCGTCGGCACTGTCCACGCCCTGCACCTGCGCGCCCGGAAAATGCTGCTCGACCAAGCCGGTCAGCGCCGCGCGCACCATGGGGAACGCATCGACCAGCAAGACCTTCATCGTGAGGCTTCCTCCCTGCGGGAGATGATAGTCAACGCAATGCCGCCGCCAGCAGGGGCTTGGCCCAGGCAGGCACGCTGCGCAGCGGCGCGTGGGACAGGACGCGGCCGGCCTGCATCTGCAGCAGCAGCACGGGCCGAGGCAGGCGGCCGGCGCGCGGGTCGGCCTCCACACTGTTGTCGAACACGCGCAGGCTGGCGAGATGCGGCATCAGCTTGACGAGGTTGCTGCGGCTGGCGTCGAAGCGCTCGCGCACCTTGTCCTCCGGGATGTCGTGCCCGCCCGCCGCCACGCGGGCGGCGATGCGCTGCAGGTGCAGCTCGGGCGTGGCCAGGCCGGCAAACCAGACATGGACCTCGGCGCCGCCGCGCGCGCCGTCCAGCAGCAGCTTCGCGATGCTCTTGCCGCCCAGCGTCGTCTCGAAGGCATAGGTCAGGCCCTCGGCCAGCGCGCGCTCCAGGCCGCGCCGGCCCAGCGTCCAGGCCAGCCCGTTGGCCTGGCTCGCCGACAGCCCCGGCTGCTGTTCACGCAGCCGGGCGGCGATGACATCGGGGTTGAAGAACTCGGCCCCGCTGGCCTGCAGAGCCGCGCCGCCCAGCGAGCTCTTGCCGGCGCCGTTGACGCCGGCCAGCACGTAGATGGGCATCAGGCCTTACGGCGGGGCTTGGCGGCCTTCGCAGCCTTCACGGCGACCTGGCCGATGGCCTCGGGCGCCGCCGCAAAGGCCTGGGCCATCGCGTCGCCCTGGCCTTGCATGCGCGCCAGCATCGCGTCGAACTCGCTGCCCAGCGCGCCCAGGTCGGGCTCGGCAGCGCGCTGCAGTTCGCGGTAGCGCGCGACCGACATCAGCACATAGGCCGGCTGGTCGTGCTTGGTGATGAGCACCGCGCCATGGGCATCCACCGCGCGGCCCACCTTCTGGATGCCGGCCACCAGCTGCGTGGCAGAGACGCTGGGCAGTTGGTCGGCGAGGGCTTGTTCAAGGACGGCGGACATGGCTATCTCCAGTAATTTATGTATTTTCCCCTTTTTTCAGGAAAACACACCGCCCGCCCTATTGCACCGCCGGAGCGGCGTCAGCCGCGACACCTCCAGCAGCACCCGTGGAACCGGCTTTGCCGGGCCACCGGGTGCGCCCCCTTGAGGGGGCGCGAAGCGCCACGGGGGTGGGACATCAGTGCGCTTCTTCCCAGTTGCTACCCACGCCCACCTCGGCCAGCAGCGGCACCTTCAGCTGCGCCACACCGGCCATCAGGCGGGGCACCTCGGTGCGCATCCAGTCCAGCTCGACCTCGGGCACCTCGAACACCAGCTCGTCGTGCACCTGCATGACGATGCACGACTGCTTGCCGGCGCGCTCCAGCTCGGCCTGCACGGCCAGCATGGCCAGCTTGATGAGGTCGGCCGCCGTGCCCTGCATGGGCGCGTTGATGGCCTGGCGCTCGGCGCCGGCGCGGCGCTGGCCGTTGCCGCCGCGGATCTCGGGCAGGTAGATGCGACGGCCGAACAGCGTCTCCACATAGCCCTTCTCGGCGGCGCTGGCCTTGGTCTCGTCCATGTAGCGCTTCACGCCGGCGAAGCGGGTGAAGTAGCGATCGATGTAGTCCTTGGCGGCCTTCTGTTCGATGCCCAAGGCCGCCGCCAAGCCGAAGGCGCCCATGCCGTAGATGAGGCCGAAGTTGATGGTCTTGGCATAACGGCGCTGCTCGGCGGAGACCTCGGCCAGCGGGATGCCGAACACCTCGCTGGCGGTGGCGCGGTGCACGTCCTGGCCTTCCTGGAAGGCTTTCAGCAGCCCCGGGTCCTCGCTGATGTGAGCCATGATGCGCAGCTCGATCTGCGAGTAGTCGGCGCTGACGATGCGGCAGCCCGCGGGCGCGACGAAGGCCTCGCGCACGCGACGGCCCTCGGCGGTGCGGATGGGGATGTTCTGCAGGTTGGGCTCGTTGCTGGACAGACGCCCGGTGACCGCCACGGCCTGCGCGTAGTTGGTGTGCACGCGGCCGGTGTGGGCGTTGACCTGCAGCGGCAGCTTGTCGGTGTAGGTGCTCTTGAGCTTGGACAGGCTGCGGTGCTCCAGGATCTTGGCCGGCAGGGGGTAGTCGGCGGCCAGCTCGGTCAGCACCTCCTCGTCGGTGGACGGCGCGCCGGTGGCGGTCTTCTTGATGACGGGTAGGCCCAGCTTGCCGAACAGGATCTCGCCGATCTGCTTCGGGCTGCCGATGTTGAAGGGCTGGCCGGCGATGTCGTAGCACTGCTGCTCCAGCAGCACCAGGCGCTGACCCAGCTCGTGGCTTTGCTGCTTGAGCCGGTCGGCGTCGATCAGCACGCCGTGGCGCTCGATGCGCGCCAGCAGCTCGGCGGTGGGCATCTCGATGTCGCGGTAGATGCGCAGCAGCCCGGGCTCGGCCTCGATCTGCGGCCACAGCACCTGGTGCAGGTGCAGGCACATCTCGCTGTCCTCGCCCGAATAGGTGGTGGCCTTGTCCACATCCACCTGGGCGAACGGGATCTGGTGCACGCCCTTGCCGCACAGGTCTTCATAGCTCAGCCCCTTGCGGCCCAGGTGGCGCTCGGCCAGCGCCTCCAGGTTGTGGGTCTTGTGGGCCTCCAGCACATAGCTCTGCAGCAGCGTGTCATGGGCCACGCCGGCCAGGCGGATGCCATGGTTGGCGAACACATGGCGGTCGTACTTCAGGTTCTGGCCGATCTTCTTGGCGTTCTCGTCCTCCAGCCAGGGCTTCAGGCGCGCCAGCACCTCGTCCAGCGGCAACTGCGCCGGCGCATCGGGCCCGCTGTGGCGCAGCGGCACATAGGCGGCCTCGCCGGGCTTGTCGGCGAAGGAGATGCCCACGATCCGCGCGGCCATGGGGTCCAGCGAGTCGGTCTCGGTGTCCAGCGCGCACAGCGGCGCGGCCCGCAGCCGGGCCAGCCAGGCGTCCAGCTGCTCGAAGCCGAGGATGGTCTCGTAGCGCCTTGGCAGGTCCGGCAGGTCCGGCTGGGCGGCGGGCGCGGCGTCGTCGAACAGACCGGGGCTGGCCGCGGGGCTCGCGCCGGTCAGCTCCTCCAGCCAGGCCTTGAAGCCGTTGCGGCGGTAGAACTCGGCCAGGCGCTCCTTGTCGGGCGCGCGGAAGGCCAGCTGCTCCAGCGCCGGCCAGCCGGGCACATGCGCGGCCAGGTCGCAGTCCAGCTTCACGGTGACCAGCTGGCGGCCCATGGGCAGCCAGTCCAGCGCGGCGCGCAGGTTCTCGCCGGCCTTGCCCTTGATGCCGGGCGCCGCAGCCATCACGCCGTCCAGCGAGCCGTACTCGGCAATCCACTTGGCGGCCGTCTTGGGGCCCACGCCGCTCACGCCGGGCACGTTGTCCACCGCGTCGCCCATCAGCGTCAGGTAGTCGATGATGCGTTCGGGCGGCACGCCGAACTTGGCCAGCACGCCGGCCTCGTCCAGCCGCTCGCCGCTCATGGTGTTGATGAGCTCCACGTCGGCATTGACCAGCTGGGACAAGTCCTTGTCGCCGGTGGACACGATGACGCGATGACCCTGGCCCGCGCCCACCTCGCACAGCGTGCCGATGACGTCGTCCGCCTCCACGCCGGGCACCGTCAGCACCGGCCAGCCCAGCAGGGCGACGACCTCGTGGATGGGCTCGATCTGCGCGCGCAGCTCGGGCGGCATGGGCGCACGCTGGGCCTTGTACTCGGGATACCAGGCGTCGCGGAAGGTGGGGCCGGACGCATCGAACACGCAGACGGCATGCTCGGCGCCCACATCGCTCTGCAGCTTCTTCAGCATGGCCACCATGCCGCGCACCGCGCCGGTGGGCTGACCCTCGGGGCCACGCAGGTCGGGCATGGCATGGAAGGCACGGTAGAGGTAGCTGGAGCCGTCGACCAGCAGCAGGATGGGTTTACTCATGGCGACGGATTCTCCGGTACCGCCCACCTAGAATCGACGGCATGCTCCGCCCAACCGCCCTGCTGCTGCTCGCTGCCGTCGCAACCAGCGCCCTCGCCGATCCGCCGCCCGAGCCCAAGGTCGAGCGCAACGTCGCCGAGGACGACCAGGTCCGCATCGAGGAGTTGCGGGTGCGCGGCGAGACCAAGAAGGTCACGGTGAAGAACAAGCTCACCAAGGCCCCCGACTACGAGATCGTCGTCAACGACGCCGGCCGCGAGTCCGCCGGCGGCACCGGCACCGGTCTGCCCAAGAGCGGCTCGGGCACCCGGGTCTGGCGCGTGCTCAAGTTCTGATTCCGGGCGGCCCGCCGGGTCGCCTTCCTGACGCCCCACCCCATGGCCGTTTTCACCGAAGTCAGCCCCGCACAGGCCCAGGCCTTGCTGGATCACCTCCACCTGGGGCAGCTCAGCTCGCTGCGCGGCATCGGCGCCGGCATCGAGAACACCAACTATTTCGTCGACTGCACGCAGGCCGACGGCCATCTGCACCGCTATGTGCTGACGCTGTTCGAGCGCCTGACCGCCGAGCAGCTGCCCTTCTACCTGCGGCTGATGCAGCACCTGGCGCAGCGCGGCGTGCCGGTGCCCGAACCGCATGCGGACGCGGCCGGGCAGATCCTGTTCGAGGTGGCCGGCAAGCCCGCCGCCATCGTGGACCGCCTGCACGGCGGCCATCAGCTGGCGCCGGATGTCTTCCATTGCCAGCAGGTGGGCGCCACGCTGGCCCGCATGCACCTGGCCGGGCGCGACTTCCCGCTGCGCCAGCCCAATCTGCGCGGCCTGTCCTGGTGGCAGGCGGTGGTGCCACAGTTGCTGCCCTTCCTGGACAGTGCGCAGGCCGAGCTGCTGACCAGCGAGCTGGCCTACCAGCAGCATCTGGCGGCATCGGCCGAATATGCCCACCTTCAGCAACATCATTCAGGCCCCATCCACGCCGACCTGTTCCGCGACAACGTGATGTTCGAGCCCGGCGAGGGCCCGGGCCGCGAGCGGCTGACCGGCTTCTTCGACTTCTACTTCGCCGGCTGCGACACCTTTCTCTTCGACCTGGCCGTGTGCCTGAACGACTGGTGCATCGACCTGACCGACGGCCGCCTCATCGAGGAGCGCGCCAGCGCCTTCGTCGCCGCCTACGAAAGCGTGCGGCCGCTGTCGGGCACCGAGCACCGGCTGCTGCCCGCGCTGCTGCGCGCGGCGGCGCTGCGCTTCTGGGTGTCGCGCCTCTTCGACCTGCACCTGCCGCGCGACGCCGCGCTGCTCAAGGCCCACGACCCGCGCCATTTCGAGCGCGTGCTGCGCGAGCGCATCGCCAATCCCTGGCATGCAGTGAAGGAGCCGGCATGACCATGCAACTT
>JBKBVY010000180.1:0-6843 GCA_046289335.1 Roseateles sp.
TGATGCGCATCTTCACGGACGATGGCGATGCCATTCCCGTGACGGTGCTGGATGTGTCCAACAACCGCGTGACCCAGGTCAAGACCCAAGAGACCGACGGCTACAGCGCCATCCAGGTGGCGTTCGGTACGCGCAAAGCTTCGCGCGTCACCAAGCCGGAAGCCGGCCACCTCGCCAAGGCGGGTGTCGAAGCTGGTGAAATCCTCAAGGAATTCCGCGTCGATGCCGACGTCGCTGCCCAGTACAAGGCTGGTGCGACCGTCCCCGTCACGCTGTTCGCCACGGGCCAGCTGGTCGACGTGCAGGGCACGTCCATCGGTAAGGGTTTCGCGGGCACCATCAAGCGCCACAACTTCGGCTCGCAGCGCGCGTCGCACGGCAACAGCCGTTCGCACAACGTGCCGGGCTCGATCTCCATGGCGCAAGACCCGGGCCGCGTGTTCCCGGGCAAGAAGATGACCGGCCACATGGGCGATGAGACTGTCTCGGTCCAGAACCTGGACATCGTGCGCGTTGACGAGGCTCGTCAGCTGCTGCTGGTCCGCGGTGCCGTGCCGGGTGCCAAGAACGGCCACGTCGTCGTTCGCCCGGCCGTCAAGGTCAAGATCAAGAAGGGAGCCAACTGATGCAGCTCGAGCTCCTGAACGAGCAGGGTCAGGCCACCGCCAAGGTGGACGCGCCTGACACCGTCTTCGCTCGCGACTACAACGAAGCGCTGGTTCACCAGGTCGTCGTCGCCTTCCAGGCCAATGCCCGTCAAGGCACGCGTGCCCAGAAGGACCGCGAACAGGTCAAGCACTCGACCAAGAAGCCGTTCCGTCAGAAGGGCACCGGCCGCGCTCGCGCCGGTATGACCTCGTCGCCGCTGTGGCGCGGGGGCGGTCGCATCTTCCCGAACATGCCTGACGAGAACTTCTCGCACAAGCTGAACAAGAAGATGTACCGCGCCGGCATGGCTGCAATCCTGTCGCAGCTGGCCCGCGAGGGCCGCCTGGCGGTGGTGGATTCGATCTCCATCGAAGCCCCCAAGACCAAGCTGCTGGCTGCCAAGTTCAAGGCCATGGGCCTGGACTCGGTGATGGTCATCGCCGACACCGTGGACGACAACCTCGCGCTGGCCTCGCGCAACCTGGCCAACGTGCTCGTCGTCGAGCCGCGCTACGCCGACCCCCTGTCGCTGGTCTTCTACAAGAAGGTGCTGGTGACCAAGGCTGCGGTCGAGCAACTCAAGGAGATGCTGGCATGAGCACCCCCAAGTTTGCTGAAGGCCGCCTGGCCCAGGTGCTGCTCGCGCCCATCGTGTCCGAGAAGGCCACGCAAGTCGCCGAGAAGCACAACCAGGTGCTGTTCAAGGTCCTGCGCGATGCCACCAAGCCCGAGATCAAGGCCGCCGTTGAACTGATGTTCAAGGTCGAGGTCGAGTCGGTCAGCGTGGTCAACGTCAAGGGCAAGACCAAGCGCTTCGGTGGCCGTCCGGGCCGCCGCGACCATGTCAAGAAGGCCTACGTGGCCCTCAAGGCTGGTCAAGAGCTCAATTTCTCCGGGGAGGCCGCGTAAATGGCCATCGTCAAAGTCAAGCCGACGTCGCCTGGCCGCCGTGGTGTCGTCAAGGTGGTGCACAAGCATCTCCACAAGGGCGCACCCGAGGCTTCGCTGCTGGAGCCCCAGAAGCAGAAGTCCGGCCGCAACAACAACGGCCACATCACGATGCGCCACAAGGGTGGTGGTCACAAGCACCACTACCGCGTCGTGGACTTCAAGCGCAACAAGGACGGCATTCCCGCCAAGGTCGAGCGCATTGAGTACGACCCCAACCGCACGGCGCACATCGCACTGGTGTGCTACGCCGACGGCGAGCGTCGCTATGTGATCGCCCCGCGCGGCCTGGAAGTCGGCGCCACCATCCTGAGCGGCTCGGAAGCGCCGATCAAGGCCGGCAACACGCTGCCCATCCGCAACATCCCGGTGGGTTCGACCATCCACTGCATCGAGCTGCTGCCCGGCAAGGGCGCCCAGATGATCCGTTCGGCCGGCGCCTCCGCCGTGCTGATGGCTCGTGAAGGCGTCTACGCCCAGGTCCGTCTGCGCTCCGGCGAAGTCCGCCGCGTGCACATCGACTGCCGCGCCACCATCGGTGAAGTGAGCAACGAAGAGCACAGCCTGCGCCAGTACGGCAAGGCCGGCGCCATCCGCTGGAAGGGCATCCGTCCGACCGTGCGTGGCGTCGCCATGAACCCGGTGGATCACCCGCACGGTGGTGGCGAAGGCCGCACCGGCGAAGGCCAGGTCCCGGTTTCGCCTTGGAACACCATGACCAAGGGTTACCGCACTCGCAACAACAAGCGCACGCAGACGTTCATCGTCTCGCGTCGCAAGAAGTAAGGGCTAGGCCATGACTCGTTCGCTGAAGAAAGGCCCCTTCGTTGACCACCACCTGATGGCCAAGGTCGACAAGGCAGTTGCCAACAAGGACAAGAAGCCCATCAAGACCTGGTCGCGTCGCTCGACGATCCTGCCCGAGTTCATCGGTCTGACGATCGCCGTGCACAACGGCAAGCAGCACGTGCCGGTCTATGTGTCTGACCAGATGGTCGGTCACAAGCTGGGCGAATTCGCACTGACCCGCACCTTCAAGGGCCACCCGGCCGACAAGAAGGCCGGGAAGAAGTAAGGACTAGAGACGATGGAAACCAAAGCAATCGTCCGTGGTGTCCGCCTGTCGTGTGACAAGGGCCGCCTCGTGGCCGACATGATCCGCGGCAAGAAGGTGGATCAGGCCCTCAACATCCTGACCTTCACCCAGAAGAAGGCCGCCGTGATCATCAAGAAGGCGCTGGAGAGCGCCATCGCCAACGCCGAACACAACGACGGCGCGGACATCGATGAACTCAAGGTCACCTCGATCTACGTCGAACAGGGTGCCACGCTGAAGCGCTTCTCGGCTCGCGCCAAGGGCCGCGGCAATCGCATCAGCAAGCCCACGTGCCACATCTTCGTGGCCGTCGGCAACTAAGGCGCAAGGAAGACTATGGGACAGAAAATCCATCCGGTTGGCTTCCGCCTTCCCGTCACCCGCAACTGGGCTTCGCGCTGGTATGCGAACAACCAGAACTTCGCCAGCATGCTGGCCGAGGATCTGCAGGTTCGTGACTACCTGAAGGGCAAGCTCAAGAACGCCGCTGTTTCGCGCATCCTGATCGAGCGTCCCGCCAAGAACGCCCGCATCACGATCTTCTCGGCTCGCCCGGGCGTCGTGATCGGCAAGAAGGGCGAAGACATCGAAGCGCTGAAGGCTGAGCTGACCAAGCGCCTGGGCGTGCCCGTCGCCGTCAACATCGAGGAAGTGCGCAAGCCTGAAGTCGATGCCCAGCTGATCGCCGACTCGATCACCCAGCAGCTCGAAAAGCGCATCATGTTCCGCCGCGCGATGAAGCGCGCGATGCAGAACGCGATGCGTCTGGGTGCCCAGGGCATCAAGATCATGAGCGCTGGTCGTCTGAACGGCATCGAAATCGCTCGTACCGAGTGGTATCGCGAAGGTCGTGTGCCCCTGCACACCCTGAAGGCCGACATCGACTACGGCTTCTCCGAAGCCAAGACCACCTACGGCGTCATCGGCGTCAAGGTCTGGGTCTACCGCGGTGACCGCCTGGCCAATGGCGAGGCCCCCGTCATCAACACCCCCGCTGGCGCCGAAGACGATCGTCGCCCGCGCCGTAACGCCCGTCCGGGCGCTCCCGGTGGCCGTGGCCGCCCGGGTGGCGACCGCGGTCCGCGTGACGGAGCAGACCAGCCCGCTGCCGCCGCCCCCGCGGGTGACGCAGCCAAGCCCGCCGGCAAGCGCGTGATCCGCAAGGCTCCCGCCGCCGGTGAGGCCAAAGGAGAATAAGCATGCTGCAACCTAATCGTCGCAAGTACCGCAAGGAGCAAAAGGGCCGCAACACCGGTGTTGCGACCCGCGGTGCTGCGGTGTCTTTCGGTGACTTCGGCCTGAAGGCCACGGAGCGCGGTCGTCTGACGGCCCGCCAGATCGAAGCGGCGCGCCGCGCGATCTCGCGTCACATCAAGCGTGGCGGCCGGATCTTCATCCGCATCTTCCCGGACAAGCCCATCTCGCAAAAGCCTGCCGAAGTCCGTATGGGTAACGGCAAGGGCAACCCGGAGTACTACGTGGCTGAGATCCAGCCCGGCAAGGTGCTCTACGAGATCAACGGCGTGCCCGAAACGCTGGCTCGTGAGGCGTTCACGCTGGCCGCTGCCAAGCTGCCGCTGCGTTGCACCTTCGTGGCCCGCCAGGTCGGTACCTGAGGAAGGACACCATGAAAGCATCTGAACTCCGCGCCAAGGACGTCGCTGCCCTCGAGAAGGAAGTGACCGATCTGCTGAAGGCCCACTTCGGCCTGCGCATGCAGAAGGCCACGCAACAGCTGACCAACCACAGCCAGCTGGGCAAGACCCGCCGCGACATCGCTCGCGCCAAGACCATCCTGGCGCAGAAGAAGAAGGAGGCCGCGAAATGACTGAGGCCCAAACCAAGAACGTGCGCACCCTGGTCGGCAAGGTCGTCAGCGACGCCCGCGCCAAGACGGTGACCGTGCTGGTCGAGCGTCGTGCCAAGCACGAGCTCTACGGCAAGATCGTTGCTCGCTCGCGCAAGTACCACGCGCACGACGAAAACAACGAGTACAAGATCGGTGACGTCGTCGAGATCAGCGAAACCCGTCCGGTCTCCAAGACCAAGGCCTGGGCCGTGACCCGCCTGGTCGAGAAGGCGCAGATCGTCTAAGCCCTTCGGTCGTATGACCGTCCATGGAGCCGGCACGCTGGGAAACTGGCGTGCCGGCTTCGTCCTTCTACACCCAGGAGTAACACATGATCAAGGTAGGCGACAAGCTGCCCGCGGGCAGCCTGCAGGAGTTCATCGAAGTGGAGGGCGAGGGCTGCTCGATCGGGCCCAACAGCTTTGACGTGGAGAAGGCAACGGCCGGCAAGACCGTGGTGATCTTCGCGCTGCCTGGCGCCTACACGCCGACCTGCTCGGCCCAGCACGTGCCGGGCTATGTGGCCAAGGCCGACGAGCTGAAGGCCGCCGGTGTCGACGAAATCTGGTGCGTGTCGGTGAACGACGCCTTCGTGATGGGTGCCTGGGGCCGCGATCAGAAGACCGCCGGCAAAGTCCGCATGATGGCCGACGGCAGCGCCGCCTTCACCAACGCGGTCGGTTTGCCGCTGGACCTGACGGCTCGGGGCATGGGCATTCGCTCGCAGCGCTACTCCATGCTGGTGAAGGACGGCATTGTCAAGACGTTGAACGTCGAGGCGCCGGGCAAGTTCGAGGTCAGCGACGCGGCCACGATGCTCGGTCAGGTCAAGCCAGCTTGAGCTGCGGCGCCTGACCAGAAACTTCCGCGCAGGCATTGACGCCGCTGAGGCCGCAATGCATAATGCGCAGCTTCGCCGAACGCTAGGCACATGAGCCCATGTGCTGTGGCCTCGGATCCGCCCTCAACCGTCGGGCGGCAAGCGGTGTAACGCCGCATGCCGACTGACTTACGGGCCCAAGACTGACCGGTGTGTCTGCTTCGCAAGAAGCGGGTGCGGCGGGAGAAGTTGGGGACAGACATGATTCAAATGCAATCGCGGCTTGACGTCGCGGACAACACTGGCGCGAAGTCCGTCATGTGCATCAAGGTGCTTGGCGGCTCCAAGCGTCGCTATGCGCACATCGGCGACATCATCAAGGTCAGCATCAAGGAAGCCGCTCCGCGTGGCCGTGTGAAGAAGGGCGAGGTCTACAGTGCCGTCGTCGTTCGCACCGCCAAGGGCGTGCGCCGCCAGGACGGCTCGCTCGTCAAGTTCGACGGCAACGCTGCCGTGCTGCTGAACGCCAAGCTCGAGCCCATCGGCACGCGCATCTTCGGCCCGGTCACGCGTGAACTGCGTACCGAGCGCTTCATGAAGATCGTGTCGCTGGCCCCCGAGGTGCTCTGAGCCCCAAGTCTGAGGTAAGCCATGAACAAGATCCGTACCGGCGACCAGGTCATCGTCCTGACCGGCCGCGACAAGGGTAAACGCGGCACCGTGACCGCGCGCGCTGATGCCGACCACGTGGTGGTCGAGGGCGTCAACGTCGTGAAGAAGCACGTCAAGCCCAACCCCCTGAAGGGCACCACCGGCGGCGTCGTCGACAAGACCATGCCCATCCATCAATCCAACGTGGCGATCTTCAATGCCGCGTCCGGCAAGGCCGATCGCGTGGGCGTCAAGCTCATCGACGGCAAGCGCGTGCGCGTCTTCAAGTCGACCGGCGAAGTGATCAAGGCTTAAGAGGTCCGACATGGCTCGTTTGCAAACGCATTACCGCGAGAAGGTCGTGCCCGGCCTGATCGAGAAGTTCGGCTACAAGTCGATCATGGAGGTGCCGCGCATCACCAAGATCACGCTCAACATGGGCGTGAGCGAGGCGGTCGCCGACAAGAAGGTCATGGAGCACGCCGTGGGCGACCTGACCAAGATCGCCGGCCAGAAGCCCGTGGTCACCAAGTCCAAGAAGGCCATCGCGGGCTTCAAGATCCGTGAGAACGTGCCCATCGGTGCGATGGTGACGCTGCGCGGCGTCCGGATGTACGAATTCCTGGACCGCTTCGTGACGATCGCGCTGCCCCGCGTGCGCGACTTCCGCGGCATCTCCGGCCGTTCGTTCGACGGTCGTGGCAACTACAACATCGGCGTCAAAGAGCAAATCATCTTCCCCGAGATCGAGTACGACAAGGTGGATGCTCTGCGTGGTCTGAATATCAGCATCACGACGACCGCCAAGACGGACGACGAGGCCAAGGCTCT
>JBKBVY010000181.1:0-6840 GCA_046289335.1 Roseateles sp.
TTCTGGTCGGGCGTCCAGCTGGTCAGCTTGAAGGGCCCGGTGCCCATCGCGTTGCGGGCCGCGAAGGTGTCCTCCTTGGCCTTGAAGTCCTGCGGGTTCTCGGACTTGTTCTTGATGGCCCAGGCCTTGCTGAGCACGCGCACGAAGGTCAGGTTGCGCAGCAGCACCGGGTTGGGGGCGTCCAGCATCAGGTCCACCGTGAAGTCGTCGACCTTGCGCACCTCCTTCACGCCGGAGCTGAAGATGACCATGTTGCTGGCCGGATGGCGGATGCGCTGGAAGCTGAACACCACATCGTCGGCCGTGAAGGGTGTGCCGTCGTGGAACTTCACGCCGCGCCGCAGCTCGAAGCGCACCTGCGTGGGGCTGATGTAGGTCCACTTGGTGGCCAGCGCCGGCTCGACCTCGAACTTCTCGGTATAGCGGGTCAGGCCCTCGTAGACATAGCCGGTCAGCGTGGTGGTCGCGGAGTGGTTCTGCGAGTGCGGGTCCAGCGTCTGGATGTCGTTCTGGGCCGCCCAGCGCAGCGGGTTGGCGGTGGCGGCGAGCGATGTGCTCACCAGAAGCGCGGCGGTGGCCATGCGCAGTTTCATCGGCGGTCCTCCTGGGTTAGGAGCCCGGATGATCGCCGAAACCGGCGGGCTATTTCACGGTGGTGTAGCGGGCCTCGAAGTAGTCGTTGGAGCGGTGCAGCGTCTGCACGCCCGGCTTCATGGCCCAGGGCCGGATCTGGTGGTGCACGGGGATGAACAGGTGCTCGTCGCGGATGCGCAGCAGCGCCTCGCGGATCATGGCGTTGCGCCGCGTCACGTCGGGCTCGAACTTGATCTGCTGGATCAGCGCGTCCAGCCGCGCATCGTTGATCTTGCCGAAGTTGAAGCTGCCGTCCGCACCCTGGGTGCGGGTGTGGCCCCAAGCCTGCATGCCGTACAGCGCGTCGTAGGTGGACACGCCCCAGCCCAGCATGAAGAACGGCGACTCGCCGCGCTGGAAGGTCTGGCTGTGGGTGGAGAAGGGCGCGGCAATCAGCCGCGCCTTCACGCCGATCCTGGCCCACATCGACACCGCCGCCTGGCAGATCTGCTCGTCGTTGACGTAGCGGTTGTTGGGGCAGTGCAGTGGCAGCTCGAAGCCTTGCGGATAGCCGGCCTCGGCCAGCAGTCGCCTCGCCTTGGCGACGTCGGGCTTGAGCGGCGCATCCAGCGCCGGGTCGTGGCCGTTGACGCCCGGGGCCACCATCAGCGCCGCCGGCACCGACAGGCCGCGCATGATGCTGCGCTGCATGGCCGCCCGGTCCAGCGCCAGGTTCATGGCCTCGCGCACGCGTCTGTCCTTGAACGGGTTCCTGCCCTTGACGCTGGACTCCCTCAGCTCGTCGCTGCCCTGGTCCATGACGAAGAAGATGGTGCGTATCTCCGCGCCCTCCAGCAGCTTGACCTGGCCTTGCGCCTTGAGCTTGAGGTAGTCCTGCGGCGGCAGGTCGGTGACGAGGTCCACGCCGCCCGACAGCAGCGCCGCAACCCGCGTGGCCGCGCTCTTGATCGGCAGGTAGGTCAGCTCGGTGACGTTGCCGGGGTTCTTGTCCCACCAGTCCTTGTTGGCGACCATCTTCACCGCCTGGTCGGGCTGCCAGCTCACCAGCTTGTAGGGCCCGGTGCCGTTGGCGTTGCGCGAGGCGTGGTTCTCTTCCTTGGCCTTGTAGTCCTGCACGCCGGTCGTGTTGTGCTTCTCCGACCAGGTCTTGCTCATGATGGGGAAGCTGATGATGTTCTGCAGCAGCATGGGCGTGGGCGCCTCCAGCATCAGGTCGACCGTGTGCTCGTCGACCTTTCGGATCTCCTTGATGCCCGACACATAGGTTTGCTTGGTGCCCTGGGGCTGGGTGATGCGGCCGAAGCTGAACACCACGTCGTCGGCCGTGAACGGCGAGCCGTCATGGAACCTCACGCCGCGGCGCAGCTCGAAGCGCACCTGCGTCGGCGACAGGTAGGTCCACCGGGTGGCGAGCGAGGGCTCGGGCCGGTAGTCCCGGCCCAGCCGGGTCAGGCCCTCGTAGAGGTGGTTGCCGATCGCGTTGGACGTGTTGTGGTCCTGCGAATGCGGGTCCAGCGTCAGGATGTCGTTCTGCGCGGCCCAGCGCAGCGGGGCGGCCTGCGCCGCCGCCAGGGTCAGGGCAGCCAGCAGGGGCAGGAGTCGGAGCACGGAGGTCATGCGGCATCCTCAAGTCAGTGGGTGCCGAAAATCCTAGCCGGCCGGCAGGCAGCCGGGTTACGGGTTGTCTGCCACTTCCAGCGCGCAGTCGCAGCCGCTGCCGGCCGAGATCCAGCGCCTCACCAACCAGCCCCGGATACCGCCAGCCTGCGCCGCCAGCGCGCCGCACACATAGCGCGCGCCGTCCCACTTCAGGGCCACGCAGGCGCCGGACCAGCGGCGGCTCAGCAGCACGCCCAGCGGACAGGGCTCGGCCAGGCAGCAGACGCCGCAGCCGTTGCACGGCGCTCCCGGCGCCGGCTTGGGCGGCGCGTCGGGATGGATCTGGATGATCCGATGCTTCAGGTCTTCACGCCCAGCTCGCGCAGGCGCTCGTCCAGGTAGCTCTCGGCCGTGTAGCGATCGCTGAGCACCACGTCGTCGCGCGGATGCAGGAACAGCGGCAGCGACACGCGGCTCTTCTTCGCGCCTTCGCCGGTGGGGTTGACGACACGGTGTTGCGTGGACGGGTAGTAGCCCTCGGACGCTTCCTGCAGCATGTCGCCGATGTTGATGGTCAGCGTGCCGAAGTCGCAGGGCACGTCGTGCCACTGGCCGTCCTTGCCCAGCACCTGCAGGCCCGGCTCGTTGGCAGCGGGCAGGATGGTCAGCAGGTTGATGTCGCCGTGCGGCGCGGCGCGCAGGCTGCCTTCGGGCTCGTGGCCGGTCAGCGGCGGGTAGCGCAGCACGCGCAGCAGCGTCTTGGTGCTGCCCTGGATCATGCGGGACAGCGGCTCGCGGTAGCGCGCGGCGATCTCCGGCGGCGTGTAACGCTCGACCCAGCCCAGCAGTTCCTCGGCCAGCGCATTGGCCTCGCGGTAGTAGGTCAGGGCGTCTTCCTTCAACGACTCCGGGATGCGGCCCCAGGGGTAGATGTGGAAGTACTCCTTGATGTCCTTCTGCTTGAAGCCCTTGGCGGTTTCGGAAATCTCGGTCGAGAAGTAACCGTCCTGCGTCTCCTTGGAGAACGCGAAACCATGCTTGGCCTCGCTGTTGAAGAAGGCCAACCAGTCGGCGTAGATCTTCTCGACCAGGGCCTGCCGGATCGGGTGGTTGGTCAGCACGCCGAAGCCGGTCTCGTGCAGGGAGCGGGTGAACTTCTCGGCCGCGTCAGGGGCGCGGTAGTCAACGACCTGGACTTGCATGGGGATTCCTTTTGTCCCGTGGCGCAGCCATTCAATCGCGGGGCTGTCGCGGGCGCAAGTCTACGGGTTGGTCAACTTTTCTGAAGCCTGCACCGTGCACTTTGCCGCGACCCGCGCAGTTGGTCGGGCAAACCCGAGGTGCTAGAGTTCGCGCCCTGAGACGTAAACCAGTCCTTCCCGTCCCTTTTGATGAGGCCTATGGCCGCAGCGAAGGTGGGTCGCAATCCGCCAATCGGTCGAGCCGTGTCGCGGAAGGTTCTTCAACCAGCCAAAGCCTTGGAAACCGGGGCAAGAGGTGAGCGAAAGATGATGCAGCAATACAGGTCCAACTCCTACCTGTTCGGCGGCAACGCGCCGTATGTGGAGGAGATGTACGAGGCTTACCTCGACAACCCCGGGTCCGTCCCCGACAACTGGCGCGCCTATTTCGACGCGCTCCAGCACGTCCCGGCGGTCGATGGCAGCGAGGCCCGCGACGTGGCCCACGCGCCGGTCATCGAATCCTTCGCCCAGCGCGCCAAGGCCAACGCCTTCGCCAACAAGGCCAGCAGCGCCGACCTCGCCGTCGCCCGCAAGCAGGTTCACGTCCAGTCCCTGATCGCCGCTTACCGGTTCCTCGGCAACCGCTGGGCCGAGCTGGACCCGCTCAAGCGCGCCGAGCGCCCCAAGATTCCCGAGCTCGACCCCGCGTTCTACGACCTGACCGAGTCCGACATGGACATCTCGTTCAGCGCCGCGAACAGCTACTTCGGTGGCGAGACCATGACGCTGCGCCAGATCGTGCAGGCGCTGCGCGAGACCTACTGCGGCTCCATCGGCGCCGAGTTCATGCACGGCTCCGACCCGGCCGAGAAGCGCTGGTGGCAGGAGCGCCTGGAGAAGGCGCGCAGCAAGCCCAGCTTCAGCGCCGAGAAGAAGAAGGCCATCCTGGAGCGCCTGACGGCTGCCGAGGGCCTGGAGCGTTACCTGCACACCAAGTACGTCGGCCAGAAGCGCTTCTCGCTGGAAGGCGGCGAGAGCTTCATCGCCGCGATGGACGAGCTGATCAAGCGCGCCGGCGAGCGCGGCGTGCAGGAGATCGTCATCGGCATGGCCCACCGCGGCCGCCTGAACGTGCTGGTCAACACGCTGGGCAAGATGCCCAAGGACTTGTTCGCCGAGTTCGAGCACACCGCGGCCGAGGACCTGCCCGCCGGTGACGTGAAGTACCACCAGGGCTTCAGCTCCGACGTGTCCACGGCGGGCGGCCCCGTGCACCTGTCGCTGGCCTTCAACCCGTCGCACCTGGAGATCGTCAACCCGGTGGTGGAGGGCAGCGTGCGCGCCCGCCAGGACCGCCGCGGCGACACCGCCGGCAAGCAGGTGCTGCCGGTGCTGGTGCACGGCGATGCGGCCTTCGGTGGCCAGGGCGTGGTGCAGGAGACGCTGGCCATGGCCCAGACCCGCGGCTATCGCACGGGCGGCACCATCCACATCGTCATCAACAACCAGATCGGCTTCACCACCAGCGACCCGCGAGACCTGCGCTCGACCTGGTACTGCTCCGACGTCGTCAAGATGATCGAGGCGCCGGTGCTGCACGTGAACGGCGACGACCCCGAGGCCGTGGTGTGGGCCATGCAGCAGTGCATGGACTACCGCGCCGAGTTCGGCAAGGACGTCGTCCTGGACATCGTCTGCTTCCGCAAGCTGGGTCACAACGAGCAGGACACGCCCGCGCTGACCCAGCCGCTGATGTACAAGAAGATCGGCGCCCACCCCGGCACGCGCAAGGTCTACGCCGACAAGCTGGTCGCCCAGGGCGTGCTGCCTCCCGAAGGCCCGGATGAGATGGTCAAGACCTATCGCGCCGCCATGGACGAGGGCCGCCACACGGTGGACCCGGTGCTGACCAACTTCAAGAGCAAGTTCGCCACCGACTGGTCGCCTTTCCTCGGCAAGAAGTGGACGGACAGCTGCGACACCGCCATCCCGGCCACCGAGTGGAAGCGCCTGGCCGAGAAGCTGACCACGCTGCCCAAGGACTTCGCCGCCCACAACCTGGTCGCCAAGCTCTACGCCGACCGTGCCGCAATGGGCCGCGGCGAGATCAACATCGACTGGGGCATGGGCGAGGCCATGGCCTTCGCGTCGCTGGTGGCCTCCGGCTATCCGGTGCGCCTGTCCGGCGAGGACAGCGGCCGCGGCACCTTCACCCACCGCCACGCGGTGCTGCACGACCAGAACCGCACGAACTGGGATGAAGGCACCTACATCCCGCTGCAGAACGTCGCCGAAGGCCAGGCACCGTTCACCGTCATCGACTCCATCCTGTCGGAAGAGGCGGTGCTGGGCTTCGAGTACGGCTATGCGGCCGCAGAGCCCAACACGCTGACCATCTGGGAGGCCCAGTTCGGCGACTTCGTCAACGGCGCCCAGGTCGTCATCGACCAGTTCATCGCCTCCGGCGAAGTGAAATGGGGCCGCGCCAACGGCCTGGTCATGATGCTGCCGCACGGCTACGAGGGCCAGGGCCCCGAGCACAGCTCGGCGCGCCTGGAGCGCTTCATGCAGCTGGCCGCGGACAACAACATGCAGATCGTGCAGCCGACGACGGCGTCGCAGATCTTCCACGTGCTGCGCCGCCAAATGCTGCGCATGTTCCGCAAGCCGCTGGTCATCATGACGCCCAAGAGCCTGCTGCGGGCCAAGGACGCCACCTCGCCGCTGGCCGAGTTCACCAAGGGCGAGTTCAAGACCGTCATCGGCGAGCAGAGCGCCGACATCGTGGCCGACAAGGTCAAGCGCGTCATCGTCTGCTCGGGCAAGGTCTATTACGACCTGGTGCGCAAGCGTGAGGAGAAGAAGGCGCACGACGTGGCCATCATCCGCGTCGAACAGCTCTATCCCTTCCCGCACAAGGCCTTCGCGGCCGAGCTCAAGAAGTACCCCAACGCCACCGACATCGTCTGGTGCCAGGACGAGCCGCAGAACCAGGGCGCCTGGTTCTTCGTGCAGCACTATGTGCACGAGAACATGCTCGACGGCCAGAAGCTCGGCTACGCCGGCCGCCCGGCCAGCGCCAGCCCGGCCTGCGGCTATGCCCACCTGCATCAGGAGCAGCAGAAGGCGCTGCTGGACCAGGCCTTCGCCAAGCTCAAGGGCTTCATCCTCACCAAATAAGACCGCGATCCGCAGCGCCCCTTCTGACGAAGACCCGGCGCTGCGTTCGCATGCGCCTGCGCATCACACACCCAAATACAAGACACGGAGCCTCACATCATGGCCATCGTTGACGTCCAAGTTCCCCAGTTCTCCGAATCCGTTTCCGAAGGCACGCTGCTGACCTGGAAGAAGAAGCCCGGCGAAGCCGTCACCGTCGACGAGACGCTCGTCGAGATCGAGACCGACAAGGTCGTGCTGGAAGTGCCGGCGCCCGCCTCGGGCGTGCTGACCGACATCATCA
>JBKBVY010000182.1:0-6808 GCA_046289335.1 Roseateles sp.
CCGAGGCGCTGTCGCTGCGCGAGCTGACGCTGGCGCTGGACGTGCCGCAGACCCCGGCCGAGCAGGAACCCTTCGCCGTCTGGCAGGAGGCCGCCCGCGCGCTGGCCCGCGACCTGGAGGCCGAAATCTGCGACGACCGCGGCCAGGTGCTGGGCCTGCATGCGTTCGCGGCGATCGACGTGGAGCTGAAGAAGCTCTACGCGGCGCTGGCTGCGCGCGACCTGGCCGCCGGATCGCCGGCCGCAAGAAGGCTGTTCTCGTAATGACCGCCTCGCTGCTGCTGATCGGCCTGCTGATCCTCGGCAGCGCCTTCTTCTCGATGGCCGAGCTGTCGCTGGCCGCGTCCCGGCGGCTCAACCTGCAGCAGCGTGCCGACGCCGGTGACGCCCGCGCCGCCCGCGTGCTGGCCGTGCAGGAGCAGCCGGGCGACTACTTCACCGTCGTGCAGATCGGCGTCAACACGGTGGCCATCCTGGCCGGCATCGTGGGCGAGGGCGCTTTCACGCCGCATTTCGAGGCCGCACTGCGCCTCGTCATGGCGCCGGAGCCTGCGGCCACGCTGGGCTTCGCGGCGTCCTTCGCCAGCATCACCTCGCTGTTCATCGTGCTGGCCGACCTGGTGCCCAAACGGCTGTCCATGAACGAGCCCGAGCGCGTGGCCATGGCGCTGGTGGGCCCCATGCTGCTGCTGTGCCGGCTGCTCAAGCCGCTGGCCTGGGCCTTCAGCGCCATCACCGAGGGGCTGATCCGCATGCTGGGCCTGCCCGCCAAGCGCGACGACACCATCAGCCACCGCGACATCCTGGCGCTGACCGAGGCCGGCTACCAGGCCGGCGTGGTGGCCGACGAAGAGCAGCAGGTCATCGCCAACGTGTTCGAGCTGGACACCCGCACCGTCGAGACGGTGATGACCAACCGCGAGCGCATCGTGTTCTTCTCGCGCGACGACGACGACGCGCTGATCCGCAACCGCATCGCCGAGACGCCGCACTCGACCTATCTGGTCTGCGATGGCGACATCGACCAGGTGCTGGGCTATGTGGACGCGACCGACCTGTTCCAGCGCGTGCTGCGCGGCGAGCCGCTCTCTCTCAGCGGCGACATCGTCAAGAAGGTGCTCATCGTGCCGGACCGGCTGACGCTGTCGGAGATGCTGACGCAGTTCCGCGAGGCGCATGAGGACTTCGCCGTCATCGTCAACGAGTACAGCCTGGTGGTGGGCGTCGTGACGCTGAACGACGTGATGAGCACGGTGATGGGCGCGCTGGTGGCGCCGCACGATGAGGAGCAGATCGTGCGCCGCGAGGACGGCTCCTACCTCGCCGACGGCATCACGCCCATTCCCGACGTCGAGCGGGCCTTGGGCATCGGGGACTGGCCGCATGCCGGCACCTACGACACGCTGGCCGGCTTCCTGATGGTGATGCTGCGCCGCATCCCGCGCCGCACCGACGTGGTCGAGTGGGAGGGCTGGCGCTTCGAGGTGGTGGACGTGGACAGCTACCGCGTCGACCAGGTCATGATCACGCCGCTGCCCATGCGGGCCTGAGCCCTCACAGCAGCCGGAAGGCCAGGGCCGCCACCACCGTCGGGGCCAGAGCCCCCAGGAACAGGCCCAGCGGCGAGACGGCCTGGTCGCCGAACTTGCCGCGCAGGATGGCCAGGCCGGCCGGGTTGGGCGCGTTGGCGATGACGGTCAGTCCGCCGCCGGTCACGGCACCGGCCACCAGCGCGACCTTGAACTCGTCGCTCAAGCCCTCCACCAGCGAACCCAGATAGGTCAGCGCCGCGTTGTCGGTGATGGCCGTCAGCGCCGTCGCGCCGAAGAACACCGCGTTGGCGTCCATCTTCATCAGCAGCGGCTGCAGCCACCATTGCTGCTGGCCGCCCAGCACCACCAGGCCGCCCAGGAAGAAGGCCACCAGCAGCGCCTCGCGCAGGATCAGCGGGCTCTGGTGGCGCTGGTAGGCGGCCGTGAAGCCCAGGAAGAACAGGAACAGGCCCAGGAACACCGCCGGGTGATGGGCGAACACGACGATGCCGGCCAGGAACAGCACATGCACGGCCACCACCGCGGCCGGCACCGGCCCCTCGCCCGAGGCCACCGTGCCGGGCTGCTGCGCCAGCTCCTTGCGGAACAGCAGCATGGCGCCGGCCGCGTTGATGAGCACGGCCACGGCGGCCTTCCAGCCGAAGGTGGTCAGCATGAAGGCCAGGTCCCAGTTCCACTTGGCGGCCACCATCAGCACCGGCGGCGCGGCGAACGGCGTCAGCGTGCCGCCGATGGAGATGTTGACGAACAGCACGCCCAGCGTGCCGTACTTCAGCCGCGTGGACACCTGATGGCTGAACACCGTGTCGCGCAGCATCAGTGCCGCCAGCGTCATGGCCGCCGGCTCGGTGATGAAGCTGCCCAGCAGCGGCACGAAGGCCAGCAGCAGGAAGTACAGCGCCATGCCGCGTGGCAGCGGCATCAGCCGCGCCAGCGTCTGCACGGCGGCGCCCGACGCGTGCAGGATGGGCCGCGTGCCGGCCACCACCATGATGGCGAACACGAACAGCGGCTCGGTGAAGTTGCGCGAGTCCAGGTAGGCCGTGGCCTCGGCCTTGCCCAGCAGCGCGAACATGCACAGCATGAGCACCATGGCCCAGAAGCCGAACACCACCTCCACCTCGCCCAGCAAATGCCACAGGCCGGCATGCCGCGGCTGGGTGTGGGCCAGGCGCTCGAAGAACTTGGTGGAGAAGGTGTGCAGCAGCGCGATGCCGAACAGCACGGCGGCCAGGATCTGCAGGGTGGTGGGTGAGTTCATCGTGAGGACGTGAGGGGACGCGCACGGCGGCCCGACCTGTTGCGCAATCCTGCCGGAGACTCAGCCCTCCGGCACCCGGGAGGCATTGTAAGAGTCAGGTCTTGCGCCTGGCGGACATCTCGGCGCCCATGGCTGCCAGCGCCGCGTCGTCCAGGCCGGCGCGCGCGGCGGCAAAAGCCTGTCCATCTTCCAGCGTCATGTGCGCCGCATACAGCGCTGCATAGCGCTCGACCCGGCCCGGGTCCAGCGCCGCCGCCTCGCCGCGCGACCAGGCCTGCAGCGGCTCGCGCAGCGCGGCCCACAGCGCGGCCATCTCGCCGTGGTCGGCATGCAGCCGCTCGGCCAGCGCCGCCAGGCCGGCAGCATGCAGCCGCGGCAGCACATGGCGCTCCTCGTCCTCGTGGTGGGCCGGGCCGGCGATGTCGAAATAGCGCAGCACATCGGCCGCCGCTTCGCGCGCCTGCCCGTCCAGGCCGTGCCGCTGCACATGGGCCTGCAGGCGCTGCAGCAGGTCGAGGCTGCGGCGCACGCGGTCGTGGCAGGCGGCCAGCATCTCGAAGGGCTGGTCGAAGCCGACCGCCGGGCCGTCGTGCAGAGTGATGCGTGAGCTCATGGCGGCATTCTGCGCCGCGACAATGCCACCCATGACCGAAGCTCCCGCACAGCGCGCCGCCCAGCTGCGCGACCTGCTCAACCGCCACGCCCACCTGTACTACGTGCTCGACGCGCCCGAGCTGCCCGACGCCGAGTACGACAAGCTGTTCGCCGAGCTGCAGGCCATCGAGGCCGCGCACCCCGAGCTGCTGACGCCCGATTCGCCCACGCAGCGCGTCATCGGCGCGGTGCTACCGGGCCTCACGCCGGTGCGCCACGCAGTGCCCATGCTGTCCATCACGACCGAGACCGACACCAGCGAGGGCGGCGCCATCGCCTTCGACGCCCGCGTGCGCCGCGAGCTGGGGCTCGCCGAGACGGACCCGCCGGTGGAATACGCCGCTGAGCTGAAGTTCGACGGCTTGGCGATGAGCCTGCGCTACGAGCAGGGCGTGCTGGTGCAGGCGGCCACCCGCGGCGACGGCGAGACCGGCGAGGACGTGACGCAGAACGTGCGCACCATCGGCCAGGTCCCGCTGAAGCTGCAGGGCGAAGCACCCGCCGTGCTGGAGGTGCGCGGCGAGGTCTACATGCGGCGTGACGACTTCGAGCAGCTCAACGAGCGCCAGCGCGAGCGCGGCGAAAAGACCTTCGTGAACCCGCGCAACACGGCGGCCGGCGCCATCCGCCAGCTGGACCCGGCGCTGGTGCGCCAGCGGCCGCTGTGCTTCTATGCCTACGGCCTGGGCGAGGTGCAGGGCTGGGACGTGCCGGCCACGCACAGCGGCCTGCTGGATGCGCTGGCGGCCCTCGGCCTGCCGGTCAACGGCGACCGGGCCGTGGTGCAGGGGCCGGCGGGGCTGGTCGAGTTCCATCGCGCGATGGCCGCCAAGCGCGACGCGCTGCCCTTCGACATCGACGGCATCGTCTACAAGGTCAACTCGCGCGAGCTGCAGCAGCGACTGGGCTTCAAGACCCGTGAGCCGCGCTGGGCCGTGGCGCACAAGTACCCGGCGCAGGAGCAGGTGACGCGACTGCTGGCCATCGATGTGCAGGTGGGCCGCACCGGCAAGCTGACGCCGGTGGCGCGGCTGGAGCCGGTGTTCGTCGGCGGCACGACGGTGTCCAACGCGACGCTGCACAACCTGTTCGAGATGCGCCGCAAGGGCGTGCGCGTGGGCGACCAGGTCATCGTCCGCCGCGCGGGCGACGTCATCCCCGAGGTGGTGGGCCGCGTGCCCGGCGAGCGGCCGAGCTATGTGCCCAACTTCCGCATGCCGCGTGCCTGCCCGGTCTGCAACAGCGAGGCCGCCCGCGAGCGCGGCGGCATGGACTACCGCTGCACCGGCGGCGTGTTCTGCCCGGCGCAGCGCAAGCAGGCCATCCTGCATTTCGCCGGCCGCCGTGCGATGGACATCGAGGGCCTGGGCGACAAGCTTGTCGAGCAGCTCGTCGATCAAGGCATCGTGACCAGCCTGCCGGGTCTCTACAAGCTGGGCGTGGCCAAGCTCGCCGCGCTGGACCGCATGGCCGACAAGAGCGCGCAGAACATCGTCGATGCGCTGGAGAAGAGCAAGACGCCCACGCTGGCGCGCTTCCTGTTCGCTCTGGGCATACGCCAGGTCGGCGAGACGACGGCCAAGGACCTGGCACGCCACTTCGGCACGCTGGACAAGCTGATGAACGCCAGCGTCGAGCAGCTGCTGGAGGTGCCCGACGTGGGCCCCATCGTCGCGGCCAGCATCCACACCTTCTTCGCCCAGCCGCACAACCGCGAGGTGGTGGAGCAGCTGCTGGCGGCCGGCGTGGCGCCCAAGGAAAGCGCAGGCGAGGGCGACGACCGGCCGCGTCCGCTGCTGGGCAAGACGCTGGTGCTGACCGGCACGCTGCCGACGCTGTCGCGCGACCAGGCCCAGGCGCTGATCGAGGACGCGGGCGGCAAGGTCAGCGGCTCGGTGTCCAAGAAGACCAGCTATGTGATTGCCGGCGAGGAGGCCGGCAGCAAGCTGGAGAAGGCCCGCACGCTGGGCGTGCCGGTGCTGGACGAGGACGGGTTGCGGGCGCTGCTCGCGCCGGGGCTTGAACAGGTCCAAACCGCCCATGACGACGTACAACCCGCATCGACGCCCGTGGAGCCCCCGTGACTGTGAACATCTCCCGGCAGCGGCTGCTGCTGGTGCTGAACCTGATCGCCTTCCAGCTGGCCTGGTTCGCCTGCGTGCTGGGCGCCGCCCGCGGCATGCCGGCCTGGGGCATCGCCGCGGTGGCGGCCGCCGTGGCGCTGCAGCTGGTGGTGAGCGACGCCCGCCTGGCCGATGTCGCGCTGCTGGCGGCGGCACTCGCGGTCGGGCTGGTGTGGGACACGGCGCTGCTGCGTGCCGGCATCGTCGTCTATGCCTCGCCCGGGCCGCTGGCGGACTGGGCACCCGGCTGGATCCTGGCGCTGTGGGCGCTGTTCGCGACCGTGCTGCGGGAGCCGCTGCGATGGCTGCACGGTCGTTGGCTGCTGGCGGCCGTCGTCGGCGGCCTGGGCGGCGCGCTGTCGTACTGGGGGGCGGTACGGCTGGGGGCAGGCCAGCTTCCCGACTTCGCGCTGGCCATGGGCGTGTTGGCCGCCGGCTGGGCGCTCATGACGCCCGGCCTGCTGGCGCTCGCGCGCCGGCTGGAAGCGCGTGTTGCGGAGTAGGCGCACGCGGCGGCAGCAGCCCCGACCGCGCCCATTCGGGCGTGGTCTCGAACAGGTGGTCGATGAAGGCCCGCGTCTTGGCCGGCATCAGCCGGCGGCTGGCCGTCAGCAGGTGCACGGGCAGCGGCTCGTAGCGCCAGTCGGGCAGCACGGGTACCAGCGTGCCGGCGGCCACGTCCGCCGCCACCATGCCGAACGGGAAGCTCGCAATGCCGCCGCCCGCGCGGGCCAGTGACAGCACCAGGCCGATGGAGTTGGCCTCCAGCGGCCCGCGCAGCTCCACCTCGGCGGTCTGGCGGCCGTTGTGCAGCGTGCGATACATGCCCTTGCCCTGGGTCAGCACGACGAAATCGTGTGCCGCCAGGTCGGCCGGCGTCTGCGGCGCGGGCCGGGCCTGCAGGTAGATGGGGCTGGCGTACAGCCCGCGCTCCAGCACCATGTATCGGCGGGCGACCAGGTCGGGCTCGTCTACCGGCCCCATGCGGATGGCCACGTCGTAGGGCTCGTTGAACAAGTCCACGCGGCGCGGCGTGGTGTCCACCTCCAGCTCCACCTTGGGGTAGCGGCGCACGAAGCGCGACAAGCTGTCGGCCAGCACCAGCATCGCGAACTCGGCCGGCACCGCCACGCGCACCTTGCCCTGCGGCGTGGCGTCGCGCGAGGCCAGCCAGTGGCGGGTCTCGGCAATGTCGTCGGCATGCCGGGCGGCGCGCTC
>JBKBVY010000183.1:0-6774 GCA_046289335.1 Roseateles sp.
CGGGCTCGGCCGGCAGCGCGTCCAGCGCCGCGGCCTCGGTCAGCGGCGCTTCCTGCGGCTGGTAGGCATGCAGCCGGGCGACGACATCGGCGTCGTGCGGCTTCAGGAAGCCGGCGGCGAACTGGTGCAGCAGGCCGCGGATGTCGTCCGCGGCGCGCACGAAGAGCTCCGCGTCGGACGCCTCGAAGGCGACGGCGCGCTGCGCCCGGCCCAGCGCATGCTCCAGCTCGCGGGCCAGCAGGGACAGGTCGTCATAGCCCACCGTG
Source organism: Roseateles sp. (assembly GCA_046289335.1). GTDB lineage: Bacteria > Pseudomonadota > Gammaproteobacteria > Burkholderiales > Burkholderiaceae_C > Pelomonas. Next base: position 267 of record JBKBVY010000183.1, read on the forward strand.
CCGGCGTTGCCCGCCAGCGCATGGGCCTGCACCTCGCAGCTCGAAGGCACGGGCGCGCTGGCATGCTGGGCCCATTCGGTCAGCCCGGTGGCCAGCTTGCGCGACAGCTCGTCGGCCTCGTTGAGGAAGATGTTGAACAGCGCGCTGCTGATGCGCAGCGGGCCGATGACCTTGAAGCCCTCGTCGGGGTCCACCGGCTCAGGCTCGGGCGCCGGTTCGGCGGCCGCGGGCGGCTCGGGCAGCACTTCGGCCGCCTCCGGCAGCTCGGCATGCGCGAGGTCGAGCGGCTCCAGCGCCGGCAGCACCAGCGTGGATTCCTCCGGCTGCGGCGGCGGCTCGGCCGCCGCGGCCGGCATGGCGGCGAGGGTCGGCTCGTCCAGGTCCAGCTCCAGCCGGAAGCTGGGCAGTGTGGCCTCTTCCGGCATCGCCGGCAGCGGCGTCGGCGCGGGCGCCGGATACGGTGCGAGCTCGGTGGGCAGGTGGCCCAGGTCCAGCGTGATGTGCTCGGTGACCGGCTCGGGCGACGGCGCCGCGGCCTCGACCGTCTCGATGACGAAGTCCGGCGCGATGACCTCGGCCTGCGCCAGCTCGGGCTCAGGCACGGGCTCGGCCGCGAACTCGATGACCTCCACCTCGGGCGCCACATCCAGCGGCAGGTCGATGTCCGCGGCCGGTGCGGCCCCGGGCGCGGCGGTGGCCAGCGGCAGGCGCTCGCGGTGCAGGCGCAGCGCATCGGCGCTGCGGCGCAGCGGTTCGGCCTGGTGGTTGCCCGGCTGCAGGCCGGCGATCTGCTCGCGCCACTGGCCGAAGTAGTCCAGCGCCTCGGCCGTGAAGCCCAGCAGGTCGGCATCGGCCTGCGGGCTGGCCTCGGCCAGGCGGGCGTTGTAGAGCTGCTCGCAGGCCCAGGCGCCTTCGCCGAATTCGTTCAGGCCCACCATGCGGGCGCTGCCCTTGAGGGTGTGGAAGGCGCGCCGCACGATGGTGAGCTGCGCCGGGTCGGCCGGCGCGTCGCGCAGCGCCGCCAGCGCGGCCTGCGCGTTGCCGATGACCTCGCTGGCCTCCTCCAGGAAGATCTCGCGCATCTCCGGGTCGTCGGCCACGCTGGCCTCCGCCGGCGCGGGCGCAGGCGCGGGTGCCGCCGCGGGGGCTGGTGACGGCGCGGGGGCGGACGGGTCCAGGTCCGGCAGGCTGAGGTCGGGCAGGTCCAGCTCGGCGAGGTCGATGCGCAGCGGCTGCGTGGCCTCCATGGACCGGTCGGCGGGCAGCTCGGGCGCCAGGTCCACATGGAAGCCGCTGGCCTCGAAGTCCGGCAGCGCGACGGCGCCTTCACGCCGGCCCATCACCGGCGCCAGGCGGCCGCTGGCCTCGTCGAACTGGAACATGCGCTTGGCCAGGGCCGGCTGCACGCTCAGCATGTCGATGAGGAAGCCCAGGGCGCCCAGGTTGTTGGCCAGGCGCTCGAACACGTCGCGGGCGCCGGGGCGGTCGAAATCGATCTCGGTGCTGGCCAGGCCGTCCACCTCGTCGCGCATGCGCACGGTGGCCTGGGCGGCCTGGTCCAGGCCCAGCACGCTGAGCACGCCGCGCATGGCCTGCAGCTGGCCAGGCACGGGGATGAGCAGCTCACGCCGCGTGGGGTCGCGGAAGTACTCGTCGCACTGCTTCTCGACCTCGGACAGGCTGGCGCGCAGCTCGTGCACCACGCTGCCCAGCGTCTGGCGGTCGGAGACGCGGCGGTACAGGTCCTCCATCCAGTCTTCCAGCGGCTCGGGCGTCTGGCCATGGGCCACCGCGTCGACGCGGCTGGCCAGGCGCCGCACGCGGTCGGCCTGCTCGGGCTGGTCGAAGGCGGCGTCTTCCAGCGCGGCCTCGACGTAGAGCAGGCTGGTGGCCACCTCCATGGCCAGCGCGGCAGGCGGCGCGGCCTTGGAGCGCAGCGTGGCGACGACGGCGCGCTGCAACGTCTGCGCCAGCACCTCGCCGCTGGGGAACAGGCGGTTCAGCGAGTCGGCCAGTGCGGCGAACTGCTCGTCCAGGCCGGCCAGCCGGTGCTGGTCGCCCTCGGCGGCGCTGGACCAGCTCTCCTTGGCGGCCAGCACGCGGCGCTTGGCCTGCGAGACCCAGGCCGGGTCGATACGGCCCAGGCTGGCGTCCTCATAGTCGCCGGCATGCTCGTCGGTCAGCTGCCAGGTCTCGTGCACGGCGGTCAGCCGCGGACCGGCGCCGCGCGTGAGCCGGCACTGGGCGCAGAAGAACAGCAGGTCCTGGGCCAGGCGCTCGGATGCCTCCTCGCGGCCCAGCACGCGCAGTTCGTGCAGCAGCTTGGAGCCCAGGCGCTTGGTGTAGGCATCGCTGCCCAGCAGGCGCAGGGCCTGGCCCTCGAAGACGGCGGCCGCCAGCTGCCACAGCGTGCGGCTGTTGCCGGCCGGCAGCGCGGCGGCCAGGCCGGCGCACAGACCCGACAGGTTGGCCGCATGGGCGGAGTTGGGCTCGCGCATCTGGCGCAGCAGCGCGGCCTCGAACGGCGCGCGCACGGCCTCCGGCGGCCGCGGCGCAACACCCGGCTCCAGCGGGATCTGCCGCCAGCTCCAGTCCATGGGCCACAGGTCGGCGGGATGGATGCGTTCGGCGCCGTTGAGCTGCTGCAGGTCCCGGTAGCTGGGATAGAGCGCCAGCGGCGAGGTCCTGCTGCCGGCCAGCAGCCGGGCCACATAGGCCAGCAGCGCGAAGTCGGCACGCTCGATGATGTCGACGCTGGACGCCTCCACGTCCTGCGGCCGCTCGGCCAGGCGCTGCACGGCCGTCTCGGCGGCGCGCAGCACGGTGGCACCGGCCGGCAGGCCCACCAGCGACAGCACGCCGCTGACTTGGTGCAGTTGCGCCACGGCCTGCTGCAGCGGGCCGCTGGGCTGGGCGTCGGCGCCGAAGGCGGAGAGCTTGTTGTCGTTGCCGTCGCGCACGAGGCGGCGCAGCGTCTTGTGCACCGACTCCAGCGAACGGCGCAGTTCCTCCTGCACCCAGGCCAACGGGCTGAGGTCAGCCGGGAATTCGGAGTCTCGCAGGGAGCTGTCCATGCGTTGAGGCTTTCTCGCGCGGGGGCGGGCCGAATCAGGAGACCTTGAAGCGGGCCACGGAAGCGCGCAGCGCCTCGGCCGACCGCGACAGCTCGTGCACCATCTGCGCGGTGGAGCGCGTGCCCTCCGAGGTCTGCTCGGTCACCGCGAAGATGTGCTGGATGTTGGACGCCACCTCGTTGGCATGCTCGGCCTCCTGGCGGGCCTGCGCGGAGATGCGCACGATCAGCTCGTCGAGCTGGCGGGACACCTGGTCGATGTCCTCCAGCGCCTTGCCGGCCGCATCGGACAGCTGGGTACCCTCCACCACACCGCGCGTCGAGCGCTCCATGGCGGCCACCGCGTCGTGGGTGTCGGTCTGAATGGTCTTGACCAGCGCGGCAATGCGGCGGGTCGCGTCGCCGGAGCGTTCGGCCAGGCGCTGCACTTCCTCCGCCACGACCGAGAAGCCCCGGCCGGCCTCACCGGCGGACGCGGCCTGGATGGCGGCGTTCAGCGCCAGCACGTTGGTCTGCTCGGTAATGTCCGAGATCAGCTCCGTGATCTCGCCGATCTCCTGCGACGACTCGCCCAGCCGCTTGATGCGCTTGGAGGTCTCCTGGATGGAGTCGCGGATGGCGTTCATACCGGCGATGTTGTTCTGCATCGCGGCCAGGCCCTGCTCGGCGGCCTGCCGGCTCTGGCGCGCCACCTCGGCGGTCGTCTGCGCCTGCGCGGACACCTCGGTGATTCGGTTCGCCATGCCCAGCACGGCCTCGCCGGTCGCGCGGATCTCGTGCAGTTGCTCCTTGGACGCGGCCAGCAGGTCGGTGGAGGTCTGGTCCACCGCGCCGGCGGTGTCGGTCACGCGGGCAGCCGTCTGCTGCACCTGGCCCACCAGGCTGCGCAGCTCCTCCACCGTGTAGTTCACCGAGTCGGCGATGGCGCCGGTGATGTCTTCCGTCACCGTGGCCTGCTGCGTCAGGTCACCTTCGGCGACCGCGGCCAGCTCGTTCATCAGCCGCAGAATGGCGGCCTGGTTGGCGTCGTTGACGCGCTTGGCCTCGGCCTCCTCGGCCTCGGCGCGCTGGCGCTCGGCCTCGGCCAGCTCGGCGCGGCGGGCCTGGTCGGCCAGGTACAGGCGCAGGAAGCCATAGGCACCCGCGGCCAGCGCGACCAGCGAGGCGACCAGCGCCAGGATCAGGCCCCAGCCGGCGCCGCCGGACTTCTCCAGCTCGGCAGCGGCCTGCTCCAGGCCTTTGCGCAGCGGCTCCGAGTCGTTCAGGATGGCCGTCTGCGCCTCGCGCGCCGCCACCAGGCCCTGCAGGTTGTCCAGAATGGCCTTGGCGCGCGTGCGGGTCTGCTCGTACTGCGACAGCAAGGTCTGCAGCCGTTCCTTCAGCTGGGGGTCGCGTGCCGCATTCAGGCGCAGCTCGGGGCTGCCGCTGATCAAGGCCTCGGTGATGAGCTTGAAGGAGTTCAAGTCCTTGCCCAGCAGGAACACCGCCTCGGGGCTGACGCCTTCCTGCGTCAGGAACTCGTTGGCGCTCTTGCCGATGCGCTGCGTCAGCATGACCAGCTGACCCACCGCGGAGACCTCGCCCGCGGAGGCGCCGATCTGCAGCGCCTGCGACGACACGGCCTCGGCGGACTCCAGCAGGTCGCTGGACTGGCGGTTGATAGCGCGCAGCGCATCACCCACCTGGGTCAGCACCTTCTCCTGGCTTTGCACGATCTTGCCGTTCTTCTCGGCGCGCTCGACCAGCGGCTTGAGCGACTCCAGCGTGGGCTGCACCGCCGACGGCGCAATGGCCAACTCGCCGCCCTCGCCGGTGCGCAGGTTGTTGACCACGCCGCTGAGCGTGCCGACCGATTCGCGCAGCTCGGCGAACGCGTTGGGATTGCCCACCAGCGCGGCAGACACGGACTTGGCCATGCGCTGCGAATGCATCAGCGCCTGGCCGGCGGCGCGCACCTGCGCGGCGCTGCGGTTGGAGCTGACCAGCACCGCCGTGACCGACAGGGCCGTGCCGACGAAACCCAGCGCGACCAGGCCGGTCAGCACGCGCTGGCGGTTGCGGGCCATGAAGTCGGCGAGCTTGCCGGCGCCGGTGGCCGGCTTGCTGCCCGCAGCGGTGGGGTCGGCCGCGAGCGTGGTGGGCGCGAAGCTGATGCTGCTGGGCGGGAACTCGCTGGCCGGTCCCGGCTCGGTGGGGACGGCCGGCGAGATGATGGACGGGGCCGGATCGGACGATGCGAAGGCGTCCGCGCGCGTGGGCTTCTCCGCGCCGGCCAGCGTCGAGTCGCTATTGCGCGCGGCGTCGAAAGCGCCGACGCTGGTCGAGTCGATGGTCGTGTCCACAGCCTCGGGCCGCTGAGGCGGCAGCTCATCGGCTTCGGACTTTCCCCTGATCTTATCCAGCAGGCTCATCTCACCCTCGTCATTCAATGTTTGTGACGTCCGCACTCCCACGCGGACCCCGGGACCATCTCACACACGTCACGCGACGATGTGCAGGAAGTCCTCCTGCCTCGACAGCGCCTCGAGATTGATTTCTTGCCAATGGCGGCCGGCCTCGTCGCGGCGCAACGCGCCGGCAAAGCGTGGCAGCGGCCCGGCCGGCTGCTCGGCGGCCAGCGGCAGCTGCTCTTCGCTGCGCAGGCCGGCCAGGCGGTCCACCAGCAACGCGCAATTCAGGTTCAGCTCGCTGTTCATCGACACCAGGCGTGCCTGCGGCGACACGGTGCGCGCCGCCGAGGGCTCGCGCAGGCCCAGGTAGACGGCCAGGTCGACGACGGTGAACAGGCCGCCGCGCAGGTTGGCCACACCGATCAGCCAGGGCTTGGCATAGGGCACGGGCTTGATGGGTACGGGCGCGAAGATTTCGCTGGCCTGCTTCAGCGAGAACAGCAGGCCGGCGCCGGCGCAGTCCACGGCCAGCCAGCTGGCGATCAGCGTCGTCTCGCGCGCGGCCTGCATGCGCTCGGCCAGCCGCTGTTGCAGTTCGCGCAGGGCAGTCTTGTTGGCCATGGGGTCGGATGCGGGCTCAGCCCAGCGCCTTGATCTTGGCCAGCAACTCTTCGGCCTTGACCGGCTTGACGACGTAGTCGCTGGCGCCCTGGCGCATGCCCCAGACCTTGTCGGTCTCCTGGCCCTTGCTGGTGCACATGATGACCGGCACGCCGGTGTAGCGCTCGTCCCGCGTGATCGCACGCGTCAGCTGGAAGCCGTTCTGGCCGGGCATGACGACGTCCATCAGGATGAGGTCGGGCTTGGCCTCGGCCAGCCGCTTCATCGCCTCCTCGCCGTTCTCCGCCGTGCGCACGCTGAAGCCGCGCTTGACCAGCATCTCCGACAGGGCGTGCAGCTCGGTCTTGGAATCGTCAACCAGGAGGATGTTGTGGATGCTCATGGCAGTTCTCGCTGAAAAGTCGCGTCAGGGCCGATGCTGCTG
>JBKBVY010000184.1:0-6754 GCA_046289335.1 Roseateles sp.
CGCCCGCCGCCGCGCCCAAGGGCTTCTTCAGCCGCCTGATCAGCTTCTTCGCTGGCGCGCCGGCACCGGCGCCCACGCCGGCCGTCGAGGCCCCCGCGGCCGCCCCCGCCGCCACCGACAAGCCCAAGCGTGAAGGGGGCCGTGACGGCCGCCGCGACGGCGGTCGCCGTGGCGAACGCGGTGAGCGCGGTGAACGTGGCGAGCAGCGCCGCGACGGTCGCCGCGACGGCAAGCCCGGCGAGGCCCGTGGCGAACGCGCCGAACGCGGTGATCGCAAGCCGCGCAACGAAGGCGGCGACAAGCCCGAGCAGCAACAGCAGCGCCCCGAACGTGCTGAGCGCACGGAGCGCGGCGACCGGCCCGAGCGTGGCGAGCGCCGTCCGCGTGGCGAGCGCGCCGAGCGCCAGACCCAGCCGGCCGAGGCCGTCGAGGCCCTGGCCGCACCGCTGAACGACGCACAAGCCGCGGCGCATGACGCACCGCCCGCCTTTGTCGACAGCCAGGCCGAGGCCGCGGTGCCCGTGGTGGCGCCTGACACGCCGGCCTCGGAGGAGCGCCAGGGCCGCCGCCGCCGCCGCCGTGGTGGCCGCGACCGTGACGACCGCGCTGCAGGCACCGAGGGCGCCGAGAACGCCGAAGGCACGCAAGCGCCGGCGGACGGCGCGCCCGAGTCCGCGGATGCCATCGCGCCGGCCACGACCGAGCTCGCGCCCACGGCCATCGCCCCCGGCAGCGACGACACCGGCGAAGGCCATGACCGCGAGCCGCGCCGCCGCCGTGGTGGCCGTGGCCGCCGCGAGGAAGCGGGCATCGACGGCCAGGACCGCAACGGCGCCAGCGCCGAAGCCCCGCTCGGCACGGAAGCCGCCGAGGCCGTGCCCGTGCAGGCCTCGCTGATCGAGGCCGCGATGAGTCAGGCCGCCCCGGCACCGGCGCCCGTGGCCGCCGCGCCCGCTCCGGCGCCCGCACCGGTGGTGCCGAGCTTCCAGCTGCCGCTGGACGAGCTGAACGCCATCGCCGAGGCCGCCGGTCTGTCGTGGGTCAACTCCGACCCCGAGAAGATCGCGGCCGCTCAGGCCGCCATGGCCGCCGAGCCTGCCCCTGCACCGCTGGGCCGCGAGCCGGCGCCGGTGGTGGTGGTCGACGAAGGCCCGCTGGTGCTGGTCGAGACCCGCAAGGACCTGAGCCAGGTGAAGCTGCCCTTCGAGGCCTGATCACCGTTTCCTGAAGTACCCACGAACGCCGCCGGCCACAAGCCGCGCGGCGTTTTCTCTTGGCCCACCCGAGGCTCACGATGACGACACAAGCCACTGCGGCCAGGATGCCGCCCCAGATTCCCTACATCATCGGCAACGAGGGCTGCGAGCGCTTCAGCTTCTACGGCATGCGCAACATCCTGACGGTGTTCATGATGACCAGCCTGCTGCTGGCCATCCCCGAGGAGCACCGCCGCGCCGAGGCCAAGGAGGTGTTCCACACCTTCGTCATCGGCGTGTACTTCTTCCCGCTGCTGGGCGGCTGGCTGGCCGACCGCTTCTTCGGCAAGTACCCCACCATCTTCTGGCTGAGCATCGTCTACTGTGCGGGCCATGCGTGTCTCGCGATCTTCGAGAACAACATCCGCGGCTTCTACTTCGGCCTGTTCCTGATTTCGCTGGGCTCGGGCGGCATCAAGCCGCTGGTGACCAGCTTCGTTGGCGACCAGTTCGACAAGAGCAACCGCTCGCTGGCGCAGAAGGTGTACGACGCCTTCTACTGGATCATCAACTTCGGCAGCTTCTTCGCATCGCTGCTGATGCCGGTCATGCTCAAGCAGTTCGGCGCCAGCGTGGCCTTCGGCCTGCCGGGCCTGCTGATGGGCCTGGCCACGCTGATCCTGTGGAGCGGCCGCAAGAAGTATGTTCACCAGCCGCCGCGCGGCGCCAATCCGCACAGCTTCCTGTGGGTGGTGTGGACGGCGCTGAAGGCCGGCGGACTGGGCATGGGTGTCGCCGCTGTCGGCCTGCTGCTGGCCGGCTATGCGCTGAGCCAGATGGCGAGCCTGGGCTTCGTCGCCTCGGTGTGCCTGGCGCTGGTGCTGGTGATGGGCTTTGGCGGCGTGGGTGCCTCGCTGCAGCTGGACCGCGCGCGCGGCCACCATCCCGACGAGGCGGTGGACGGCGTGCGCTCGGTGCTGCGCGTGCTGGTGCTGTTCGCACTGGTGACGCCGTTCTGGTCGCTGTTCGACCAGAAGGCCTCCACCTGGGTGCTGCAGGCCGACCAGATGGCCAAGCCCGCCTGGTTCCAGTCGTCCATGATGCAGGCGCTGAACCCGCTGCTGGTGATGATCCTCATCCCCTTCAACAACCTGGTGCTCTACCCGCTGCTGGAACGCGCCGGCCTGCGCGTGACGCCGCTGCGCCGCATGGGCGCGGGCATCGCGCTGGCGGGCTTCGCGTGGATTGCGGCGGGCATGCTGCAGCTGTGGCTGGATGCGGGCGACACCGTCACCATCGTCTGGCAGGTGCTGCCCTATGCGCTGCTGACGCTGGGCGAGGTGCTGGTGTCGGCCACCGGCCTGGAGTTCGCCTACAGCCAGGCGCCGCAGTCCATGAAGGGCACCATCATGGCCTTCTGGAGCCTGTCGGTGACGGTGGGCAACCTGTGGGTGCTGCTGTCCAACGTCAGCATCAAGAGCCCCGGCGCGCTGGCCGCGATCCAGTCCAGCGGGGTCAGCGAGACGGCTTTCCTGATGTTCTTCTTCGCCGGCTTCGCGCTGCTGGCGGCGCTGCTGTTCGCGCTGGTGGCGCGGCGCTACCCGATGCTGAACAACTACCGCGACTGACGACGCGAGGTCGTCAGACCTTCATCTCCAGGCGCAGGCTCCACACCGTGTAGGTGCGCCCCCAGTTCTGCGTGGCGACCGTCTTCTCGGGCGCCACCGTGTAGCTGTCGTTGAGGTAGTCCTGCGGCGCCAGGTTGGTGGCCGACAGGCGCAGCGCGGTGTGGGTGTCGAAGTTCCAGCTGGCGTAGCCGTCCAGCACCTGCTTCTTGGACGAGCGCGTGGCCGCCTCGCGCGTGGACTGCAGCGTGGTCACCGGCGTGTAGTTCAGGCTGGCGCCCAGGCCCAGCGGCAGGCTCTTGAGCCGGTAGTCGCCGCCCAGGTTGGCCGTGAAGCGGGGCTGCTGGGCCAGGCGGTTGTGCGGGCCGGGGATGCCGTCCACCGTGGACTTGTAGAGGCTGAGGTTGCTGCGCACGTTGATGGGCAGCGCGCCGTCCAGGAACTGGTCCAGCCTGAACTTGGCCTCCAGCTCCAGGCCCCGGCTGAGCGCCGAGCCGATGTTGCGCGGCCGCGAGACCCAGCGCGGCGCGTCCGACCAGCCGACGTCAGACTCCAGCTCGGTGAACCGCCGCACGAGATTGCCGATGCGGCGCACGAACAGGTTGGCACTCAGCACGCCGCCCTTGCTGAGGTATTGCTCGTAGGCCAGATCCAGGCCCGTGGCCAGCTCGGGCTTGAGCTGCGGATTGCCGGCGAAGTCGGCGTAGATGAACTCATTCGTCGCCTGGCAGCGCTGGCTGGTCGGGCAGGGATAGAGCGAGTTCACATAGGGCCGGGCGATCACGTCGTTCAGCTCCGGCCAGCGGTAGCTGCGCGTCAAGCTCAAGCGGATCTGGTCGCGGCTCTTCTTCGGGTCGTCGCTGAACTTGTAGAGTGCGTGGAACAGCGGCGTCAGCACCCGCGAGGTGTTGCTGACGGCATAGCTCTTGGCCGTGCTCTCGGTCGTGATGGCCTCCCAGCGCAGGCCGGCGTAGAAGGACCACTGCTTGCCGACGTTCCAGTCGTCCTGAGCGTAGACGGCGATGCGGTGGCTGCTGGCGTCGAGCTGGTCGCCGAAGTCCAGCAGGTAGTCGCAGGAGACGCCGTCTTCCGTGCAGCTGCGCTGCTGGCGCATGCGCCGGCCCTCGGTCTCGAAGCCGGCCACAACGCCGTGCTCGTCCATCAGCGGCTGCGAGAACTTGCTGCGCAGGCTCCAGTTGCCATTGCGCGTGTCGCCGCCGTCCTGGCGCGAGCGCACCCGCTGCGTGCCCGTGAACTCCTGGGTCTCGTTGCTGAAGTCGCTGCTGAACCGGCCCAGCATCGCGCTGGACTCCAGCTTGCCCTCCTTGCCGATGCCGGTGTTCCACTGACCACTCAGCCCGCCGCCGGAGAACCGGTGCTTGGAGCGGTTCGTCGAGCGGTCGAAGCGCGCGAGCGGGTCGTCAGGCAGCGGCGCGGGGGTGATGCTGCGCTCGAAGCTGCCCTCACTGCTGCCACGGCCGGCGCTCAGGAACGGCGCGACCGCCAGCAGCTCGCGGTTGGACGGTTTCCACTGCAAGCGGCCGTTCAGGTTCAGCGAACGGTTGCCGTTCTCGTTGCTGTTGTGGCTCTCGACCAGGCTGTCCCGGCCGTTGCGCAGGTCACGGATCTCGCTGCGGCCGCGGCCCTCGTTGCTGAAGTCCGACTGCTGGGCATTGAGCGTCAGGTTGTAGGTCGTCACACCCTGGTCGTCGAGCTTGTCGTTGCGGCTCCAGTTGACGCTGGGCCGCAGGTTGCCGTTCTCGGTGGACAAGCCCAGGCGCAGTTCATTGACGCGCTTGGGCGGCGCCTGGCGCAGCACGATGTTGATGGTGCCGGCGATGGCCCGGGCGCCGAACTCGGCCGTGGGCGCGCGCAACACCTCGATGCGTTCGACCTGCTCCGGCGGCAGCGTCTCCAGCGACAGGCCCGGCGGCATGCGGTCGCCGTTGACCAGGATCTGCGTGTAGCCGCCGGCCAGGCCACGCATGCGGATGTCCCCGCCGCGACCGGCCACACCGCCGGTGGTCACGCCGGGCAGGCGCTTCATCAGCTCGCTGACCGAGCTGTCGCCGTAGCGCAGCAGCTCCTCGCGCCCGATGACCATCTTGGCCGCCGTGGAGGCACGCCGCGCCTCGTCGTCGCTGGCCGTGCCGGACACGTCCACGCGGTCCAGCTTCTGGGCCTTGGCGTCGGGCTTCTCGCCCGGCTTGGCCGGCGCCTTCTCGTCGGCCAGCGGGGCGGCGGGCGCCTGTTGCTGGGCCTGGGCCGGCCACGCGAAGGCCAGGGCGAGGCCGAGGGCCGTCAAGGCGAAAGACTGGCGCATGTTCACGAGAAAGAGCAGTTAGCGGCGGCGCATCGTAGCGGCCGCGCGCGCCGCCAGGCCGCCACCGCAAAACCGGACGGACGGTGAAATTACCCACACCGCACGCACGAGGCATCGCGGGCGGCAGCCCTAGGATCATGGCCGGCCGCCCGGCGGCTGCATGACCGATGAGACCGTATCCGGCCGCCGCCACCCCGCCATGAGCCCAACCCGCCCGCCGCGCCCCTACGTCGACCCCACGTCGCTGGCGGCCGAGGGTGTGTCGGCCCCGGTGCCGCCCGAGCCCACGCCCAGCTGGCAGCAGGCCTCGGCCCGCCCCCGCACGGCACCGCGCCCGCGGCCCGTGACGCGGCCCGCGCCGCAGGGCAGCTACCTCGCCCGCCACTGGCGCGGCGAACTGAGCCTGGCGCGCAGCTACTGGGTCAACAACATCCTGCTGGCCACGCCACTGGCGCTCGCGCTCACCGGCCTGATGAGCTGGATTGGCGCCAAGGGGGATTCGCTGCAGGTCAGCGCCATCACCGTGCTGGCGGGCATGCCGCTGCTGCTGGCGCTGAACGTCTGGTGCCTGGTGGGCGCCTGGCGCGCCGCGGCCAACTACCTGCGCGAGCGCGGCTCGTTGCTGTGGGGCTGGCTGGCGCGTGTGTCGCTGGCGCTGGGGGCGCTGCAGTTGCTGGCCTCGGTGCTGCTGGGCCTGCTGCCCAACCTGGGCGAGTTCTGGCAGATGGCGCGCGGCATCGACCCACTGGGTCAGGCCCGCTTCAGCTGGTCGCCGGACGGCCGCAGCCTGCGCATGGAGGGCGTCATCGGCATGGGCGATGGCGAGCGCCTGCGCGCGCTGCTGGACAGCGAGGCCGCCAAGGGCCTCAAGCGCGTGGAGCTGGCCTCGCCCGGCGGCCGTGTGCGCGAGGCCGAGCACATGGCCGCGGCGCTGAAGCGGCATGGACATGCCAGCCGCGCGGTGGGCACCTGCGCCAGCGCCTGCACACTGGTCTTCCTGGCCGGCAACCCGCGCCAGCTGGCGCCCGAGGCGCAGCTGGGTTTTCACCGCGCGTCCACCGGCACCTACAACCCGGTGTTTGACGAGCTGGCCAACCAGCAGCTGGCCCAGACCTACCGCGAGCTGGGCCTGCCCCAGTCCATGATCGACAAGACGCTGGACACGCCCGCGCGCGGCATGTGGTTCGTGCCGCGGGCCGAGCTGCAGGCGCATGCGCTGATCGCGCCGTCGCCGCAGACGCTGGCCGTGCCGCTGCCGCCGGCCGGCGGCAGCCTGGCCGACCTGGACGACGCGCTGCGCCAGCATCCGGTCTGGGAGGCGCTGGAGCAGCGCCATGCCGGCACCATCGCGACGGTCGCGCAGCGCATGTGGGCCGCGCGCAGCCAGGGCGCCAGCGACGCGGATGTGCAGGCCGCCGCGCTGCCCACGCTGGCGGCGCTGATGCCGGGGCTGATCGGCGGCAGCGACGCCGTGCTGCGGCGGCGTTATCTGCAGTTGGTGGCGGACCAGCTGCGGGCGCTGCGCCTGCCGGCCGAGGGCAGTGCCCGGCCCGCCTGCCGCGACCTGCTGGCCGGCCGGCTGCGTACCCGCGAGCTGCTGCCGCAGGCGC
>JBKBVY010000185.1:0-6749 GCA_046289335.1 Roseateles sp.
CGCGCTGGTGCAGCAGATCAAGGTCGAGACCGATGCGGCCAAGCGCCTGGCGCTGATGCAGGAGGCCTTGAAGCGCACGCGCGACGAGTTCCTGTTCATCCCCATCCACCACCAGGTGCGGCCCTGGGCGATGCGGGCCAACGTCAGCATCCCGCATGCGGCCAACGACGCGCCGCAGGTGCGCCTGGCGACGGTGAAGTGAAGCGCCTCGCCAGCCGCGGCGCTCGGCCCGCATGAAGCCGCCGGCCTTGAACTTCTGGACGATACAGGCGCTCGTCGAGATCGCCGCCACGCTGGCCTTCGCGCTGTCGGGCCTGCTGGCCGGCGCGCGCAAGCAGCTGGACGTGGTGGGCCTGTGCGTCGTGGCGGGCCTGTCGGCCTTTGGCGGCGGTACGCTGCGCGACGTGCTGCTGGACCGGCGGCCCTTCTTCTGGGTGGAGCATGCCGACTGGCTGTGGGCGCTGATGGCCTTGTCGTTCGGCGCCATGCTGTTCATGCGTCGGCGTCATCTGGCGCTGACCGAGAAGGCCATCCAGTGGCCCGATGCGCTGGGCCTGGGCCTGTTCACCGCCAGCGGCACGTCGCTGGCGCTGGAGGCCGGCATGCCGGGCATCGTGGCCGTGCTGATGGGCGTCATCACGGCCACCTTCGGCGGCGTGCTGCGCGACATCGTCTGCAACGAGATCCCGGCCGCCTTCCACGACCACCGGCCCTACGCGCTGTGCAGCTTCGTGGGCGGCTGGGTGGTGGTGGCCGCCGTGCGCCTGGACGCGCCGCAATGGGCGGCCATCAGCGCGGCAGCCACGGTCACCGTGCTGCTGCGCGCGCTGGCGCTGTGGACGGGCTGGACGCTGCCGGTCTGGCGCATCCACAGGCGCTGATCGGCCTCAGTTCAGCGCGAGGCGCTGGCGGGCCGCCTGGTACTCGCGCTTCAGGCGTGCCACCAGCTCGGCTGCCGGCACGACCTGCTTGACCGCGCCGATGCCCTGGCCGCTGCCCCAGATGTCCTTCCAGGCCTTGGCCGCGCCGCCGCCGAAGTTCATCTTGCTGGGGTCGCTCTCGGGCAGGTTGTCCGGGTCCAGGCCGGCCGCCACCACCGAGCCGCGCAGGTAGTTGCCGTGCACGCCGGTAAAGAGGTTGCTGTAGACGATGTCGTCGCTGTTGCTGGCGACGATCATCTGCTTGTAGGCCTCGCTGGCCCGGGCCTCCTCGGTCGCGATGAAGGCCGAGCCGATGTAGGCCAGATCCGCGCCCATGGCCTGGGCCGCCAGCACCGCGTCGCCCGTGGCCATGGCGCCGGACAGCGCCAGCGGGCCGTCAAACCACTCGCGGATTTCCTGGATCAGCGCGAACGGGCTCTTCACGCCCGCATGGCCGCCGGCACCGGCCGCCACGGCGATGAGGCCGTCGGCGCCCTTCTCGATGGCCTTGTGCGCGAACTTGTTGTTGATGATGTCGTGCAGCACGATGCCGCCCCAGCCGTGCACGGCCTGGTTGACATCTTCGCGCGCGCCCAGGCTCGTGATGACGATGGGCACCTTGTACTTGGCGCAGACCGCCATGTCGTGCTCCAGCCGCTCGTTGCTCTTGTGCACGATCTGGTTGATCGCGAACGGCGCCGCCGGTTGCTCGGGGTGGTCGCGGTTCCAGGCGGCCAGGGTCTCGGTGATCTCGGCCAGCCACTCGTCGAGCTGCTCGGCGGGCCGGGCGTTGAGCGCCGGCATGGAGCCGACGATGCCGGCCTTGCACTGCTCGATGACGAGCTTGGGGTTGCTGATGATGAACAGCGGCGAGCCGATGACCGGCAGCGCCAGCTGCTTCAGGATGGGAGGCAGGGCCAAGTTCAGTCTCCTCAGAAGGCTTCGAGCGCCAGCTCGGTGACGCTGTCGGCGCCGTGGACGATGGCTGCGCGCAGCGACGCGGTGCGGGGCAGGATGTGCTCGGCGTAGAAGCGCGCCGTCGCGATCTTGGCGGCCATGAAATCCTTGTCAGTCGCCAAGGCGTCTTCCGCGGCCAGCAGCGCGCGGGCGAGCTGCCAGCCCGCCACCAGGTTGCCGGCCAGCATCAGGTAGGGCACCGAGCCTGCATAGGCAGCGTTCGGGTTGGCCTTGGCCTGGGCAGCGATGAAGTCGACGACGGCCAGATAGTCCTCGCGCGCGGCGCGCAGCGACTTCAGCATGGCCTGGGCGGCGACACTGCCGCGCTGGGCCAGCGCAGCCTCGGTCCCCTCGATCTGGCCGGCGATGACGCGCGCCAGCTGGCCGCCGTCGCGCGCCGTCTTGCGGCCCACCAGGTCGTTGGCCTGGATGGCGGTGGTGCCTTCGTAGATGGTCAGGATCTTGGCGTCGCGGTAGTACTGCGCCGCGCCGGTCTCCTCGATGAAGCCCATGCCGCCATGCACCTGCACGCCCAGGCTGGTGACCTCCAGGCTCATCTCGGTGCTGTAGCCCTTCACCAGCGGCACCATGAAGTCGTAGAAGGCCTGGTTCTGCCTGCGGGCCTCGGCATCGGGATGGTGATGGGCCGCATCGAACGCGGCCGCGGCCGTGCTGGCCATCGCGCGGCAGCCCTCGGTCAGCGCGCGCATGGTCATCAGCATGCGGCGCACGTCGGGGTGGTGAATGATGGGCGCGCTGCCCGGCTTGGAGCCGTCCACGGGGCGGGACTGCACGCGGTCCTTCGCGTAAGCCACGGCCTTCTGGTAGGCGCGGTCGGCAATGCCTATGCCCTGGATGCCGACCCCGTAGCGGGCCGCGTTCATCATGATGAACATGTACTCCAGGCCGCGGTTCTCTTCGCCGATGAGATGACCAACGGCGCCGCCGTGGTCGCCGAACTGCAGCACGGCCGTCGGGCTGGCCTTGATGCCCATCTTGTGCTCGATGGACACGCAGTGCACATCGTTGCGCGCGCCCAAGCTGCCGTCGGCATTGACGAGGAACTTGGGCACCAGGAACAGGCTGATGCCCTTCACGCCCTCGGGCGCGCCCACCACGCGGGCCAGCACGAGGTGCACGATGTTCTCGGCCATGTCGTGTTCGCCATAGGTGATGAAGATCTTGGTGCCGAAGATCTTGTACGTGCCGTCGGCCTGCGGCTCGGCGCGCGTGCGCACCAGCGCCAGGTCGGAGCCGGCCTGCGGCTCGGTCAGGTTCATCGTGCCGGTCCAGCTGCCGTCCAGCAGCTTGGGGATGTAGACGGCCTTCTGCGCGTCGCTGCCGGCCGTCAGCAGCGCCTCGACCGCGCCGTCGGTCAGCAGCGGGCACAGCGCGAAGCTCATGTTGGCCGCCTGCAGCATCTCGTTGCAGGCCGCAGCGATGGTCTTGGGCGCGCCCTGGCCGCCGAACTCGGTCGGGTGCACCAGCCCCTGCCAGCCGCCCTCGACATAGGCGCGGAAGGCCTGCTTGAAGCCGGGCGTGGTGGTGACGACACCATCCTTCCAGCTGGACGGGTTCTTGTCACCCTCCCAGTTCAGCGGCGCGATGACGTCCTGGGTCAGCTTGGCGCATTCGTCCAGCACGGCGGACGCGGTGTCCACGCCGAAATCGGCGAAGGCCGGCACCTGCTGCGTGAGCGTGTCCAGACCGGCGAGGTGCTGGATGTTGAAGAGCATGTCCTTGACGGGGGCGACGTAACTCATTCGTTACTCCTTTCGGCAACAAAAAGGGCGCCGCGACATGACGGTCGGGCGCCCGGCAGTGGTCCGCGTGGCGGTTTACAGCGCCTTGACGAGTTCCGGCACGGCCGTGAACAGGTCGGCTTCCAGGCCGTAGTCGGCCACCGAGAAGATGGGCGCCTCGGGATCCTTGTTGATCGCGACGATGACCTTGGAGTCCTTCATGCCGGCCAGGTGCTGGATGGCGCCGGAAATGCCCGCAGCGACGTAGAGCTGGGGCGCGACGATCTTGCCGGTCTGGCCGACCTGCCAGTCGTTGGGCGCATAGCCCGCATCGACCGCGGCGCGCGAGGCGCCCAGCGCCGCACCGAGCTTGTCGGCCAGCGGCGTCAGCACTTCCATGAACTTCTCGCTGGAGCCCAGCGCACGGCCGCCCGACACGATGATCTTGGCGGCGGTCAGCTCGGGCCGGTCGCTCTTGGTGACCTCGCGGCCGACAAAGCTGCTCTTGCCGCTGTCCGCGGCAGCCGCCACGCTCTCCACGGCGGCAGCGCCGCCGGTGGCCGCGGCCGGGTCGAAACCGGTGGTGCGCACCGTGATGACCTTGGTCGCGTCGCCGCTCTGCACGGTGGCAATGGCGTTGCCGGCGTAGATGGGGCGCTCGAAGGTGTCGGCGCTGACGACCTTGGTGATGTCGCTGATCTGGCCCACGTCCAGCAGCGCCGCGACGCGCGGTGCGACGTTCTTGCCGGCCGCGGTGGCAGGGAACAGGATGTGGCTGTAGCCGGACGCCAGCGCGATGACCTGCGCGGCGACGTTCTCGGCCAGACCTTCGGCCAGCGCGGCGGCATCGGCGTGCAACACCTTGGCCACGCCGGCGATCTGCGCGGCCGCAGCGGCTGCGGCGCCGGCGTTGTGGCCAGCCACCAGCACATGCACCTCGCCGCCCAGCGCGGCGGCGGCGGTGACGGTGTTCAAGGTCGCGCCCTTGATGGAGGCGTTGTCGTGTTCGGCAATGACGAGTGCAGTCATCTCAGAGTCTCCAGATTCGTTCAGCAGCGGCTTAAATGACCTTGGCTTCGGTCTTCAGCTTGTTCACGAGCGTTGCGACGTCCGGCACCTTGACGCCGGCACCTCGCTTGGGCGGCTCACTGACCTTCAGCGTCTTGATGCGCGGCGCGACATCCACGCCCAGATCGGCCGGCTTCACGGTTTCCAGCGGCTTCTTCTTGGCCTTCATGATGTTGGGCAGCGTCACATAGCGCGGCTCGTTCAGGCGCAGGTCGGTCGTCACGACGGCCGGCAGGCTCAGGCTCACCGTCTCCAGGCCACCGTCCACTTCACGGGTCACGTTGACCTTGTCACCGGCCACTTCCACCTTGGACGCGAACGTGCCCTGCGGCATGCCCGTCAGCGCCGCCAGCATCTGGCCGGTCTGGTTGCAGTCGTCGTCGATGGCCTGCTTGCCCAGGATGACCAGCTGCGGCTGCTCCTTGTCCACCAGGGCCTTCAGCAGCTTGGCGACGGCCAGCGGTTGCAGCTCGGCATCGGTCTCGACCAGGATGGCACGGTCCGCGCCGATGGCCATGGCCGTGCGCAGCGTCTCCTGGCACTGCGCGACGCCGCAGGACACGGCCACGATCTCCGTGACGACACCCTTCTCCTTCAGGCGCACCGCCTCTTCGACGGCAATCTCGTCAAAGGGGTTCATCGACATCTTCACGTTGGCGATATCCACCCCCGTGCCGTCGCTCTTCACGCGCACCTTGACGTTGTAGTCGACGACGCGTTTGACAGGGACCAAGACCTTCATCGGAAACTCCAGCTCGAATTGACGTGAACGTTAATTGGATTCTACGGGCGCTCCGGGCGGAGCCGTGCAGAAAAAAGCACGATCGTTCGATTCTAGCCAGGGGTCTGACGACGACGACGAAAGTCTTTCTGGAGAGGCCTCTCGAAATCGTGAAGCTAGACTGCCTGCGCCCATGCAGACTGAATCTTCCACGCGTCGAGAGATCGGCGTCTTCGACTCCGGCGTCGGCGGCTTCACGGTGCTGCGCGAACTGCGCAAGCTGCTGCCGCACGCCAGGCTGCGCTACCTGGCCGACACCGCCTACGCGCCCTATGGCAGCCGCAGCCCGGAGGAAATCCGCGCTCGCAGCCTGGCGATCACCGAACACCTCATCGCGCAAGGCGCCCAGCTCGTGGTCGTGGCCTGCAACACCGCCACCGCTCATGCGATCGAGACGCTGCGCACGCGCTGGCCCGCCCTGCCCTTCGTCGGCACCGAGCCGGGCATCAAGCCCGCCGTCGCCATGACGCGCAACGGCCGGATCGGCCTGCTGGCCACGCCCGCCACTGCGGCCAGCGCCCGCTTGCAGGCGCTGATCGAGCGGCATGCCAAAGGATGTGAAGTGGTTGTACGGGGCTGCCCAGGCGTCGTCGAGCACATCGAGGCCGGCGATCTGGACAGTGCGGCGCTGCGGCAACTCGTCGACGAACATTGCACACCTTTGCGGGCGGCCGGTATCGACACCGCGCTGTTGGGCTGCACGCACTACCCGCTCATCGAGCCGCTTTGGCGGGCCGCGCTCGGACCGGACATCGCGCTGCTGCGCATCGAGACCGCCGTCGCCCGCCGCGCGGCGGACTTGTGGCCGGCGGCATCCGACGAGGCGGCGCTCGACATCGAGACCAGCGGCGATCCCGCGGCGCTGCGCGGCTGGTTAGGCCGGGTGCTGGGCTGGCCAGACGCGCCGGTCTACGCCTGGCGGCCGCAAAGCAAAACGGCCAGCAGCTGCTGGCCGTCTGAACGCGAGGACAGGACTGGTGCCCGGGACGGGACTTGAACCCGTACGCCTGTTGAGGGCGGCGGATTTTAAGTCCGCTGCGTTTACCGATTTCGCCACCCGGGCCAGGCGGCCGGATTATCCGGGCCGCGCCAAAGAAAACGGGAGATCCGACAACATCGGATCTCCCGTGAGATTGGAGCGGGTAACGAGGCTCGAACTCGTGACCTCAACCTTGGCAAGGTTGCGCTCTACCAACTGAGCTACACCCGCAGCGCCGGCTCGACGAATCAAGCCGTGGCGTCAACACTGGAGCGGGAAACGAGGCTCGAACTCGCGACCTC
>JBKBVY010000186.1:0-6687 GCA_046289335.1 Roseateles sp.
GCCCAGCGCGACGCCCACCCAGCGCGTGCCGGCCTCGCGCGCCGCCGCGCGTCAGGCCTGCAACAGCAGCCAGCGGTCCAGGCGCTGCGCGAGTGCGGCGTCGTCGGCGCCGTCCACCAGCCGCGACACCGCCACCGGCTGCCCCTCGAAGAGCCAGCGCGGCGCGGCCTGGTGGGCCAGCACCCGCCCGCTGGCCAGCTCCACCACCGGCGCCAGCGACAGGCCCAGCGCTTCCTCGTCCAGCGCCCGGCGCAGCGCGCCCTCCTGCAGCAACTGACGCTCCAGCGCCGCCTGGCGCTGCGGCTCGGCAAAGCGGCAGGCCCCTTTGCCGGCGCGCTTGGCCTCGTACATCGCCGTGTCGGCGGCCTTGAGCAGCGTGGCGGCATCGCGGCCGTCGTCGGGCGACACCGCGATGCCCACGCTGGCGCCCACGCACCAGTCGCGGCCGGCGAACGCCACGGCCTGCGACGCGGCGCGCACCAGCTTGCGGCCCACCAGGAAGGCCTGCATGGGCGAGGCCACGCCTTCCACGACCACGACGAACTCGTCGCCACCGACCCGGGCCACGAAGTCGCAGTCGCGCACCGCTGCGCGCAGCCGGCGCGCTACCGTGCGCAACACCTCGTCGCCGGCATCGTGGCCGCCACCATCGTTGACCGGCTTGAAACCGTCCAGGTCCACATACATCACCGCCACCGACTGCGGCTGGCGCGCGCCGCGTGCCAGCGCCTGCTCCAGCGCCTGCTGCAGGCCGCCGCGCGTGGGCAGGCCGGTGAGCTCGTCGCTGGCCATGCCCTGCAACCGCTCGCCCTGCGCGCGCAGCTCGCTCTGGGTCTGCACCAGCATCTGCATGGTGGCCGCCAGCTGTTCGCGCGAGCTGTCCAGCCGCCGGCCGGCAATGCGCCAGCCCACCAGCAGCAGCGCCAGGCCAGCCAGCCCGCCACCGACCATCCAGGCCCAGCGCAGCCGCTGCTGGCGCTCCACCTCCTGGCCCAGCGCATAAGGCGTGGCCACGTCGGGCGGCGCTGCGTACACCGTGTCGTCGCCCTCGCGTATCCAGACCTCGCGGCCGTGGCGGACCAGGTCCACCGCCATGTCGCGCTGGGCGCCCTTGACCTCGCCGCGGTGCACGATCATGTTGAAGGTCTGCACCGTGGGCTCCACCCCCACGTCGAAGTACACCCCGTAGGCATCCACGCCAGCCGGCTGCAGCGAACGGTCCCAGGTGACGGTGTGCGGCAGCACCAGGCCCGGCCCCCAGACGTACAGCGACCAGCCGCTGTAGTCGTTCTGGGGCTGGTGGAAATGCACCCGCACCGTGATGGGCTCGACGGCAGCCGCCAGCCGCGGCACCAGCAGCGCAGCCAGCAGCAGACCCCACACCAGCAGCCGCCCCAGCGGGCCGCAGACTCCAGCAATAAGGCAATGACGCGTCAACTCGGACCTCGGGACAAGAACCGGTCGCGATCATCCCGCGTCCGCCCCATCGGCGCTGTGCGGTCGAGCACAGGAGCGGGCCCCATGACGCCGGGGCTGCGCGTTAGTAGACCGGATCCTGCAGCTTCTCCGTGGCCACGGCCCGCTGCGTCGCCGGCCGCGCCAGCACGCGGGCCAGGTAGGCGCCTAAAGCCGGCCGGGTCTTGGCCGGGTTGGCCTGCATGCGCGTCCAGCGGCACAGCATGAAGGCCAGCGGGTCCACCGCCGTGTAGGCGTCACCCAGGAACCAGTCGCCACCGTGGCGCGCGAGATGGGCGTCCATCTGGTCCAGCATGGGCGCGATCCGGGCCTCGGCGCGGGCCTTCACCTCGGCGGCGTCGCTGGCCATGCGCTCGGGGTAGAAGTAGTGGATCAGCATGGCCTGCAGCGTGTTGGTCAGCCAGACCATCCACTTGTAGTACTCGGCCCGCTCGGGCGTACCCGGCGCCGGCGCGAAGCCGGGATGGCGGTCGGCCAGGTGCATCAGGATGGCCGCCGTCTCGTACAGCACCAGGTCGCCATCCACCAGCACCGGGATCAGCCCGTTGGGGTTGAGCTTCAGATAGGCCGGCGACTTGTGCTCGTTGTTGGCCCGGTCCACCTGGCGCAGCGTGAAGGGAATGCCCATCTCCTCCAGCAGGATGTGGGGCGCGAAGCTGGCATTGCTGGGGAAGTAGTGCAGTTCGATCATGGCGGGCAGCAGGCAATGAGGAAGCGCGGCACTTTAGACGCTGCACCCCGCCTCCGCCCGTGCACCGCCGGCCCGGTAGCGCACGGCCGTCATCTCGGCCAGGATGGAGAGCGCAATCTCCGGCGGCGTACGCGCGCCGATGTCCAGGCCCACCGGGCCGTGCAGCCGGTCCAGTTCGGCGGCGGTCAGCCCGAAATGCTCGGCCAGCCGCGCGCGACGCTTGGCCTGGTTCACCCGCGAGCCGATGGCGCCGACGTAGAAGGCCGGGCTCTTCAGCGCCTCCATCAGCGCCAGGTCGTCCAGCTTGGGGTCATGCGTCAGCGCGACGATGGCGGTGGCGTCGTCCACCTGGAAGCCCATCACCACGTCGTCGGGCATGTCGCGCGTCAGCGCCACGCCCGGCAGTGAGAAGCCGTCGGCGTACTCCTCGCGCGGGTCGCACACCGTGACGCCGTAGCCCAGCGCCTGCGCCATCTGCGCGAGGTAGTCGGTCATCTGGCCGGCACCGATGACCAGCAGCCGCCATTGCGGGCCGTGGTGGCTGACGAGCTGGGTGTCCGAAAGCAGCAGCGTGTCGGCGCCGCGTTCGGCCGGGGCCAGGCTGACGGCGCCGCTGGCCAGGTCCAGCGTGCGGCGCACGCGCTCGCCGCGGCTCAGCCGGGCCAGCAGCTCGTCCAGCGCCGACTGCGGGCCCAGCGGCTCCAGCAGCAGCTCCAGCGTGCCGCCGCAGGGCAGGCCGAAGCGGCGCGCCTCCTCGGCGCCCACGCCGTAGCGCAGCGGCGTGGGCCGGGCCAGCGCCAGGCTGCCGCTGCGCAGCTGCGCGATCAGGTCGTCCTCGATGCAGCCGCCCGACACCGAGCCGGCGATCAGCCCGTCGTCGCGCACCGCCACCAGCGAGCCCACCGGCCGCGGCGCCGAGCCCCAGGTGCGCGTGATGGTGCCCAGCACCACGCCCCGCGCCTCGGCCCGCCAGCCGGCGGCCGTGCGCAGCACGCTGAGGTCCAGGTTGTCCATGGCCGTGTATCCCTCACCGAAATTTCAACAAGGGTAATCGGCAATCACAAGCCGTGGGAGGCGCCCGAGCATGGCCCCACAACGACGGAGACAAGCGATGCGCCACAAGATCCAGCTGATGGTCAACGGCCGTGCGGTCAGCCGGGAGGTCGACGCCGACCGCCTGCTGGTGCAGCTGCTGCGCGAGGACCTGGCCCTGACCGGCACCCACGTCGGCTGCGACACCGCGCAATGCGGCGCCTGCACCGTGCACCTGAACGGCCGGGCCGTGAAGGCCTGCAGCCTGCTGGCCGTGCAGGCCGACGGCGCCAGCATCACCACCATCGAGGGCCTGACCGCGGCCGACGGCGCGCTGCATCCCATGCAGGCCGCGTTCAAGGACTGCCACGGCCTGCAATGCGGCTTCTGCACGCCGGGCATGGTGATGAGCGCCATTGACTTGGTGCAGCACCACGACTGCGCCAGCGAGGCCGCCATCCGCGAGGGGCTGGAGGGCAACCTGTGCCGCTGCACGGGCTACCAGAACATCGTGCGCGCGGTGCAGGCCGGCGCCCAGGCCATGAAGGGGGTGTGAGATGAACGCACCGCAGGACGGCTTCATCGGCCAGCCCGTCAAGCGCCGCGAGGACGCGCGCTTCCTGACCGGCCGCGGTCAGTACACCGACGACATCGTGCTGCCGCGCCAGGCTTACGGCGTGTTCGTGCGCAGCGTCTACGCCCATGCACGGCTCAAGCGCGTGGACACCGCCGCGGCGGCCGCCGCGGAGGGCGTGCTGGGCGTCTACACCGGCGAGCATTTCAAGGACGTGGGCGGCCTGCCCTGCGGCTGGCTCATCACCAGCACCGACGGCCAGCCCATGAAGGAGCCCAAGCATCCCATCCTGGCGCACGGTAAGGTTCGCTACGTGGGCGACGCGCTGGCGCTGGTGGTCGCCGAGACGCTGGCCCAGGCCAAGGCCGCAGCAGCGCTGGTGGAGGTGGAGGTCGAGGAGCTGCCCGCCGTGGCCGACACCGCCACGGCCGCCGGCCATGCCAGCTCGGTGCACGACGAGGCGCCCGACAACCGCTGCTACGTCTGGGGCTGCGGCGACAAGGCCGCCACCGATGCCGCCTTCACGCAGGCGCCGCATGTCACGCGGCTGGCCTTCCGCAACAACCGCCTCATCCCCAACGCCATCGAGCCGCGCGCGGCCAACGCCAGCTACAACCCGGCCGACGACAGCTACACGCTCTACGTCGCCAACCAGAACCCGCATGTCGAGCGCCTGCTGATGTGCGCCTTCGTGCTGGGCATCCCGGAGCACAAGCTGCGCGTGGTGGCGCCCGACGTGGGCGGCGGCTTCGGCTCCAAGATCTTCCTGTACGCCGAGGAGACGGCGCTGGTCTGGGCGTCCAGGCAGCTGGGCCGCCCCATCAAGTGGACGGCCGAGCGCAGCGAGAGCTTCCTGTCGGACGCCCATGGCCGCGACCATGTGACGACGGCCGAACTGGCCTGCGACCGCGACGGCCGCTTCCTCGCGATGCGGGTGCACACGACGGCCAACCTCGGCGCCTACCTGTCCACCTTCGCGTCCTGCGTGCCCACCATCCTGTACGCGACGCTGCTGGCCGGCCAGTACAAGACGCCGCGCATCTACGCCGAGGTCACCGGCGTGTTCACCAACACCGCGCCGGTGGACGCCTACCGCGGCGCCGGCCGGCCCGAGGCCACCTACGTCGTCGAGCGCCTGGTGGAGACGGCCGCGCACGAGCTGGGCCTGGACCCCGCCGAGATCCGCCGCCGCAACTTCATCACCGAGTTCCCCTACGCCACGCCCGTGGGCCTGACCTACGACACCGGCGACTACGACGCCACGCTGACCCAGGTGCAGCAGCTCGCCGACGTGGCCGGCTTCGCCGCGCGCAAGGCGGTCAGCGCGGCCCAGGGCCTGCTGCGCGGCATCGGCTACTCCACCTACATCGAGGCCTGCGGGCTGGCGCCGTCCAACATTGCCGGCGCCTTGGGCGCGCGCGCCGGGCTGTTCGAGGCCGGCGAGGTGCGCGTGCATCCGACCGGCAAGGTCACCGTCTTCACCGGCAGCCACTCGCACGGCCAGGGCCACGAGACCACCTTCGCCCAGGTCGTGGCCGACCGGCTGGGCATCCCGCTGGAGGACGTGGACATCCAGCACGGCGATACGGGCAAGGTGTTGTTCGGCATGGGCACCTACGGCAGCCGGTCCCTCGCCGTGGGCGGCACGGCCATCGTGAAGGCGGTGGACAAGATCATCGCCAAGGGCCGCAAGATCGCCGCCCACCTGCTGGAGGCCGGCGAGGGCGACATCGAGTTCAAGAACGGCGAGTACCGCATCGCCGGCACCGACCGCGCCCTGCCCTTCGCCCAGGTGGCGCTGGCGGCCTATGTGCCGCACAACTACCCGCTGGCCACGCTGGAGCCCGGCCTCAACGAGAACGCCTTCTACGACCCGACCAACTTCACGTACCCCGCCGGCAGCTATGTCTGCGAGGTGGAGGTGGACCCGGCCACCGGCGTCGTGCGCATAGCCCGCTTCAGCGCGGTGGACGACTTCGGCAACATCGTGAACCCCATGATCGTCGAGGGCCAGGTGCACGGCGGCCTGGCCCAGGGCATCGGCCAGGCGCTGCTGGAGCACGGCGTCTACGACCCCGACTCGGGCCAGCTGCTGTCCGGCAGCTACATGGACTACGCGATGCCGCGCGCCGACGACCTGCCCAGCTTCACCGTGCAGACCGCCCCCGGCACGCCCTGCACGCACAACCCCTTGGGCGTGAAGGGCTGCGGCGAGGCCGGTGCCATCGGCGCCCCGGCGGCCGTCATCAACGCGATCTGCGACGCCATCGGCGTGAAGGACCTGCCCATGCCGGCCACGCCGTGCACGGTCTGGTCCGCGCTGCAATCGGCCCAATGAGGAGACGACCGCCATGAATTACCAAGCCGCTTCCTCCGTCGCCGCCGCCCGCCTGGGGCCGGACGAACGTTTCCTCGCCGGCGGCCAGTCGCTGCTGGGCGCCATCAAGCTGGGCCTGGCCGCGCCCAGCGGCCTGGTGGACGTGCGCCGCCTGGCCGAGCTGCAAGGCATCACGGTGGCCGGCGGCGCCGTGCGCATCGGCGCCGCGACGACGCATGCCAGCGTGGCCGCCTCGCCCGAAGTGCAGCGCGCCATTCCCGCGCTGGCCGACCTGGCCGGCCGCATCGGCGACCGCCAGGTGCGCAACCTCGGCACGCTGGGCGGCAGCCTGGCCCACAACGACCCCGCCGCCTGCTACCCCGCCGCCACGCTGGCGCTGGGCGCCACCGTGCACACCAGCCGCCGCGCCATCGCCGCGGACGACTTCTTCCAGGGCCTGTTCACGACGACGCTGGATGAGGGCGAGCTGATCACCGCGGTCAGCTTCCCCGTGCCGCTGGTCGCGGGCTGGCAGAAGTTCAAGCAGCCGGCGTCGCGCTTCTCGCTGGTGGGCGTTTTCGTGGCCCGCTTCGATGC
>JBKBVY010000187.1:0-6641 GCA_046289335.1 Roseateles sp.
GTGGCCATCAGCTGGCCGTCATTGCCCGAGACCAGCGTGTGCGTATAGGCGGCGTCGGTGCGCAGCGGCTGGTAGGGCTTGTGGTCGAAGTCGTGCTTGACGGGCCAGGGGTCGTCGCGCGGGTTGTCGCCCTGGCTGAGCGTGGCGCCCACGTCGGACAGGCCGCGACCGGCCATGACGCGGAAGCCGCTGGCCGCGGCCGCCGTCTTGCTCGGCTTGCCGCCGGGCGCCGCGCGGGACTTCAGGTCCGACAAGTCCTGCGGCACGCCCAAGGCGACGGCCCAGGCGTCGGTGGCGTTGCTGACCCAGTCCTCGTAGGGCAGCACGGCAAAGCCGCTGGCGCCCCAGCCCGGGCCCCAGCTGTTCTGCACGACGAAGCCGCGCTCGTTGAAGCCCACCAGCGCGAAGGCGTGGCCGCCGGTCTTCTGCGTCATGTTGCCGATGCGTGGCAGCTTGTCGTGGCTGGACGGCATGGGCGAGGCGTCCAGCTGCCAGCCGTCGTGCACCTCGGCCGACACATAGACCGCGCCGATCTCGTAGATGGCGGCCTGCATGTCCACCACGCTCTTCTTGTCGACGCGGTAGTACACGCCCAGCGTGCGGCCGGTGGCGTCTTCGTCCCAGCCGGGCAGCGGCCGCACGAACTGGCCGTTGCCGTCGCGGTCCAGCGGGTAGGGCCACAGCGTCTCGGCGCAGACGCCGTGCTTGTGCCAGCCCTTGAGCGCACCGCGGCAGGACGAGCCCTCGTAGTCCTGGCCCGGCCACTCGTCGTAGAGCTTGGCCAGCTCGTAGTACATGCGCGGGCTGACCAGCGCGGGCGGCTTGCTGCGCGGCGTCTGCAGATGGCGCAGCCAGTAGAGGTAGTTGGTCACGCAGGCCAGGCCGAAGCCGGTGCAGGCGCCCTCGTTGCCCTGGTTGAGGATGCGGCCGGCCTTCACGTAGGCGGGCAACAGGCGCTTGAGGTCGGCGTCCTGCGGCCAGCGTGCGGGCAGCGAGCGCAGCGGCGCGCGGTAGACCAGGTCACGCAGGTCCAGCCGGTCGGGGCGGGCATCCAGCTTGGGCATGGGCGCGGCATTCGCGGCGGCCTTTTTGGTGCCCGTCTTCGCGGCCGGCTTGCGGGGGGTGGTGGCCATGGCGGTCTCCTCGGGGTGGCGGGCCATCATGGCCGCCAGCCCGGGCGCGGACAAGCCTGCATGCGAGACTGATCCCCATGATGAAGGACGTGTGCATCGTCGGCCTGGGGGCCGTGGGCGGCTGGCTGGCGGCGCAGCTGGCGCGTGTCGAGGGGCTGAACGTCAGTGCGCTGGCGCGTGGCGACACGCTGGCCGCCGTGCGCGAGCACGGCATCGCGCTCAGCAGCGGCGGCAGCACGGTACGTGCGCCGCTGCGCGTGGCTGCCGACCCGGCCGAGCTGGGCCCGCAAGACCTGGTCATCCTGGCCGTCAAGGGGCCGGCCGTGGCCGGCGTGGCAGCCCAGGTCGCGGCACTGTGCGGGTCGCGCACGCGGGTGCTGACGGCGCTGAACGGCCTGCCCTGGTGGTTCACGGCCGGCCTGCCGGTGCCGGGTCTTGGGCTGCACAGCGTGGACCCCGGTGGCCGCATCGCGGCGCTGCTGCCGCCGCAGCGCGTCATCGGCTGCGTGGTGCATGCCAGCTGTTGCATCGAGCGGCCCGGCCATGTGCGGCATGTGATGGGCAACGGCCTGCTGATCGGCGAGGCGGTGGGCGGCGGCAGCGCCGACGTGGACGAACTGGCCGCACTGCTGGTCCGGGCAGGCTTCGCCGCCCGGGCCGTGGACAGCATCCAGCGCGAGGTCTTCTACAAGCTGTGGGGCAACATGACGACCAACCCGGTCTCGGCCCTGACGCGCGCGACCACCGACCGCATCCTGGCCGACGACCTGGTGCGCGAGTTCACGACGGCCATCATGCGCGAGGCCGCGCTGATCGGCGCGGGCGTGGGCTGCGCCATCGAGCAGTCGCCGCAGGATCGGCATGTCATCACGCGCGGCCTGGGCGCCTTCAAGACCTCGATGCTGCAGGACATCGAGGCCGGCCGGCCCATCGAGACCGACGCGCTGTTGGCCGCGCCGCGCGAGCTGGCGCAGCAACTGGGCATCGCGACGCCCATGCTGGATGCGTTGCTGGGGCTGACGCGGCTGATGGACGCCTGTCGCGTCAGGTCTTGATCCGCGCCCAGCGCTCGTGGTCGCGCCAGCGGCCGGCGATCTTCAGGTAGCGCGGCGAATAGCCTTCGAGCCGGAAGTCGCAGCGCTTCACGAGGGCGATGGACGCGAGGTTGCCGGGCTGGATGTTGGCCTCGACGCGGTGCAGGCCCAGCTCCCTGAACGCGTGGCGCACGACGGCGTTCAGTCCGGCGGTCATCAGCCCGCGGCCCTCGAAGCCGGCGAACGCGTAGTAGCCGAGGTAGCCGCTGCAGAAAGCGCCCATGACGACGTTGGTGAGGTGGATGGCACCGGCCAGCTCGCCGCCCGCCTCGATGACGAAGCCATGGTTCGCACGGCCGTCGAAGCGTTCCAGGTAGCGCTCGAACGCCTCGGCATCGCAGGGCGCCGTGACCCACGGGCGGTGCAGGCTGCGGCTGCGCTGCGCGGCAGCCACGAAGGCTGCTGCGTCCGCCGCCGTGACCGGGCGTATCACCGCCCCAGCGGCGCGATGCCCAGCCAGGCCGCGTGCGCCCAGAACGCGAAGGCCGCCCACAGCGCCAGGCCCACGACGACGGTGGCCACCGTGCCCGCGGCCGTGGGCGCGGCCAGCGCCGCGGCGGGGCGGCGGCGCGCCGCGCGGAAGACGATGACCGCCCAGACCAGGAAGCTGCCGAACAGCATCAGGTCGGCCAGCGTGTTGTTGGCCAGCAGGTGGGCCAGGGCCCAGACCTTGACCGACAGCGTCATGGGGTGTTGCAGCCGGGCCTTGAGGTGGTTGCGCGGCACATAGGCCGCGGCCATCAGCACCATGGCCACCAGCATCAGCAGCGCGGCCAGGTGGTTCATGCCGCGGATGGCCGGCCACAGCACGACCGGCGTCTGCCGGGCCTGCGCATAGCCCCACAGGATCAGCCCGAAGCCGACCAGCGAGACCAGCGTGTACACGCCCTTCCAGCCGTTGGCGCCCAGGCGGGCGATGCCGGCTTCGCGCCAGCGCGGCAGCATGGCGCGGGTCAGGTGGATGCCGAGGAAGAGGGCGAGGCCGAGTGCCAACCAGGTCATCGAAGTTCTCCGTGGGGTCAGGTTTGTCGGTCAACGCGCAGCGCCAGCACCACCGAGCTGTTCGTGCGCAGCACGCCGTCGATGTCACCGATCTCGTCCAGCAGCGCGTCGAGCCGGGCCGTAGTGTCGGCGCGCAGCAGCGCCATGTAGTCGAATTCACCGCTGACGCTGGCGAGCTGGCGCAGCTCGGGCAGTTCTGCTAGGCGCTTCACCACCTCGCGCCCGGCCTTGGGGCTGACGGTGATGCCCACGAAGGCCTGGACGCTGCGCCCGGCCTCGTCACCGCCCAGCCGCGCCGTGTAGCCCACGATGCGGCCGCTGGCCTCCAGCCGCGCCAGCCGCGCGACGACGGTGGTGCGCGCCACGCCCAGCTTGCGGGCGAGCAGCGCCGTGCTCTCGCGGGCGTTGGCCTGCAGCAGCAGGATCAGGCGGCGGTCCAGCTCGTCCGGCGGTGCGATCGGGTTTACCCTTGATTCATCCATATCGACAAATCATTGCGACGAAACGTCGAATTCGCAATCAGTATCGTCGGAGTAGCGCTTTCTTTCGTCATCGCCCCTGCCTAGAGTGCCGGCCAACGACCACCCATCACGGAGCCCTCTCATGAAGATCGCCCTGCTCGGCGCCGGCCACATCGGCCAGACCATCGCCCGCCTGCTGCACGCCACCGGCGACTACCAGGTCACGGTGCTGGACAAGAACCCCGCCTACCTGAAGGTGCTGGCCGACGAGGGCATCGCCACGGCCGAGGTGGACAGCGACAACCGCGGCGCGCTGGCCGCCCAGCTGCGCGGCAAGGATGCCGTCGTCAACGCGCTGCCCTACCACCTGGCCATCACGGCCGCCGAGCTGGCGCTGGAGTGCGGCTGCCACTACTTCGACCTGACCGAGGACGTGGCCGCCACCAAGGCCATCAAGAAGATGGCCGAGGGCGCGCGCACCGCCTTCATGCCGCAGTGCGGCCTGGCGCCGGGCTTCATCGGCATCGTGGCCCACCACCTGGCCAGCGGCTTCGACACGGTGCGCGACGTGCAGATGCGCGTCGGCGCGCTGCCGGCCTTCCCGACCAATGCGCTGAAGTACAACCTGACCTGGTCGGTGGACGGCCTCATCAACGAGTACTGCCACCCCTGCGAGGCCATCCACGACGGCGACATGATCGCCGCGCTGCCGCTGGAGGGCCTGGAGCACTTCAGCCTGGACGGCACCGAGTACGAGGCCTTCAACACCTCGGGCGGCCTGGGCACGCTGTGCGAGACCTGGGCCGGCAAGGTGCGCAACCTCGACTACAAGACGGTGCGCTATCCCGGCCACCGCGACCTGATGAAGTTCCTGCTGGGCGACCTGGGCCTCAAGGGCGACCAGGAGACCCTCAAGTCCATCATGCGCAAGAGCATGCCGGCCACCATGCAGGACGTGGTGCTGGTGTTCGTCACCGTGTCGGGCATGAAGAACGGCGTGCTGCTGCAGGAAGTCTTCGCGCGCAAGATCTTCGCCACGCGCGACGGCGCCCAGCCGCTGTCGGCCATCCAGATCACGACGGCTGCCGGCATCTGCGCCGCGGTGGACCTGTTCCGTGAAGGCAAGCTGCCGCAGAAGGGCTTCATCCGCCAGGAGCAGGTGGCGCTGCCCGACTTCCTGGCCAACCGCTTCGGCTCGGCCTACCAGCAGAGCCGCCAGGTCGAGTCCATCTCCTGAGCAGAATGCGCACCATGAAGCAGCAAACCCTCTCCCTCCTCGACGCCCTGGGCGTCCACCTGCCGGCCGATGGTGACCTGGACGTGCGCTCGCCCATCGACGGCGGCGTCATCGCGCAGTTGCCCACGGCGACGGCTGCCGACATGAAGGCCGCCGTCGGCCGCGCGCAGCAGGCCTACCTGGCCTGGCGGCTGATGCCCGCGCCCAAGCGCGGCGAACTGGTGCGCCTGTTCGGCGAAGAGCTGCGCGCCCACAAGGCGCAGCTGGCCGAGCTGGTGTCCATCGAGGCCGGCAAGGTGACCAGCGAAGGCCTGGGCGAAGTCCAGGAAATGATCGACATCTGCGAGTTCGCGGTGGGTCTGAGTCGCCAACTGCACGGCCTGACCATCGCCAGCGAGCGCCCGGGCCACCGCATGATGGAGCAGTGGTTGCCCCTCGGCGTGGTGGGCATCATCTCGGCCTTCAACTTCCCCGTGGCCGTGTGGGCCTGGAACTCGGCGCTGGCGCTGGTCTGCGGCGATGCCTGCGTCTGGAAGCCCAGCGAGAAGACGCCGCTGACGGCGCTGGCCACGCAGGCCTTGTTCGAGCGCGCGCTCAGGGCCTATCGCGCCGCGGGCCATGCGGTGCCGCACGGCCTGAGCGAGCTGGTCATCGGCCGCGCCGACGTGGGCGAGGCGCTGGTGGACGACGCCCGCGTGGCGCTGGTCTCGGCCACCGGCTCCACCCGCATGGGCCGCGCGGTCGCCCCGCGCGTGGCGGCGCGCTTCGGCCGCTGCCTGCTGGAACTCGGCGGCAACAACGCCATCATCGTGACGCCCAGCGCTGACCTGGAGCTGGCCGTGCGCGGCATCCTGTTCGGCGCCTATGGCACGGCCGGCCAGCGTTGCACGACCACGCGGCGCGTCATTGCGCACGAGAGCATCCACGATGCGCTGGTTGAGCGCCTGGACCGCGCCCGCGCCCAGCTGCCCATCGGCTCGCCGCTGGAGCAGGGCACGTTGATCGGTCCGTTGATCGACGGCGCTGCCTTTGATGCGATGCAGGCCGCGCTGCGGGCAGCGCGCGAACAGGGTGGCCAGGTCAGCGGCGGCCAGCGCGCGCTGGAGCAGCGCTACCCCGAGGCCTTCTACGCCGAGCCGGCGCTGGTGCGCATGCCGGCGCAGACCGAGGTGGTTTGCCACGAGACCTTCGCGCCCATCCTGTACACGCTGAAGTACCGGACGCTGGACGAGGCCATCGCGCTGCAGAACGGCGTGCCGCAAGGCCTGTCGAGCGCCATCTTCACGACCGACCTGCGTGAGGCCGAGGCCTTCATGAGCGCGGCCGGCAGCGACTGCGGCATTGCCAACGTCAACATCGGCACATCCGGTGCGGAGATCGGCGGCGCCTTTGGCGGCGAGAAGGAGACGGGCGGCGGCCGCGAGAGCGGCTCGGATGCCTGGAAGGCCTACATGCGCCGCACCACCAACACGGTGAACTACTCCAGCGAACTGCCCCTGGCCCAGGGCGTCAAGTTCGACATCTGAGCGACTTCATCGGAAAGCCGCAAAAACTGGGTTATAGTGCGCGGCTCCTGAAAGCCCAGGTGGCGGAATTGGTAGACGCACTAGTTTCAGGTACTAGCGGGTAACTCCGTGGAGGTTCGAGTCCTCTCCTGGGCACCAACACAGAAGAAGAAACGATGAAGCCAGCAACGCAAGTTGCTGGCTTTTTT
>JBKBVY010000018.1:0-25012 GCA_046289335.1 Roseateles sp.
AGGCCAGGATGTGGGTGCAGATGCGGTCCAGGAACCAGCGGTCATGGCTGATGACCATGGCGCTGCCTGCGAACTCCAGCAGCGCTTCTTCGAGCGCGCGCAGGGTTTCGACGTCGAGGTCGTTGGACGGCTCGTCCAGCATCAGCACATTGCCGCCCTGGGCCAGCGTCTTGGCCAGGTGCAGGCGGCCGCGCTCACCGCCGGACAGGGAGCCCACCAGCTTCTGCTGGTCGTTGCCCTTGAAGTTGAAGCGGCCGAGGTAAGCCCGGCTGGGCATGACGAACTTGCCCACCACGATGTTGTCCAGACCGCCGGACACGTCTTCCCAGACCGTCTTGCTGCCATCCAGGCTCGCGCGGCTCTGGTCCACGAAGGCCAGCTTGGCGGTCTTGCCGATCTTGACGGTGCCCGAATCCGGCTGCTCCACGCCCTGGATCATGCGGAACAGCGTCGACTTGCCCGCGCCGTTGGGGCCGATGATGCCCACGATGGCGCCGG
The DNA here is from genome assembly GCA_046289335.1 of Roseateles sp. Taxonomy (GTDB): domain Bacteria; phylum Pseudomonadota; class Gammaproteobacteria; order Burkholderiales; family Burkholderiaceae_C; genus Pelomonas. The sequence continues at coordinate 499 of JBKBVY010000018.1, forward strand.
CCGGCACCTTGAACGACAGGTTGTCGATGAGCACGCGGTCGCCGAAGCTCTTGGAGACGTTCTCGAACTCGATGACCTCGTTGCCCAGGCGCTCGGCCACGGGGATGAAGATCTCGTTGGTCTCGTTGCGCTTCTGGTATTCGACGTCGGAGAGCTCCTCGAAGCGGGCCAGGCGCGCCTTGCTCTTGGCCTGGCGGCCCTTGGCGTTGGAGCGCACCCACTTGAGTTCTTCCTTCATCGCCTTGGCGCGGGCGTCCTCGCTCTTCTGCTCCTGCTCCAGGCGGCGTTCCTTCTGGTCCAGCCAGTCGGAGTAGTTGCCCTTCCAGGGGATGCCGTGGCCGCGGTCCAGCTCCAGGATCCACTCGGCGGCGTTGTCCAGGAAGTAGCGGTCGTGGGTGATGGCCACCACGGTGCCGGGGAAGCGCTGCAGGAACTGCTCCAGCCACTCGACGCTTTCAGCGTCCAGGTGGTTGGTGGGCTCGTCCAGCAGCAGCATGTCGGGCTTGGACAGCAGCAGGCGGCACAGCGCCACGCGACGCTTCTCGCCGCCGGACAGATGCTCGATCTTGGCGTCCCAGGGCGGCAGGTTCAGCGCGTCGGCGGCCAGCTCCAGCTGCAGGTCGGTGTTCTCGCTGCCGGCGGCAGCGATGATGGCCTCCAGCTCGGCCTGCTCGGCGGCCAGCTTGTCGAAGTCGGCATCCGGGTCGGCGTACTCGGCATAGACCTCGTCCAGGCGCTTCTTGGCGGCCAGCACGCCGCCGATGCCCTCTTCCACCGCCTCGCGCACGGTCTGCTCAGGGTTGAGCTTGGGTTCCTGCTCCAGGTAGCCGATCTTGATGCCCGGCATCGGGATGGCTTCGCCCTCGATCTCCTTGTCCACGCCGGCCATGATCTTCAGCAGCGTGGACTTGCCCGAGCCGTTCAGGCCCAGCACGCCGATCTTGGCACCGGGGAAGAAGCTGAGCGAAATGTCCTTGAGGATGTGGCGCTTGGGGGGAACCGTCTTGTTGACACGGTTCATGCTGAAAACGTACTGGGCCATGGTGCTGTGTTGTCGTTGAGGCACGCAGCCGGGGCTGCAAAGGCGTGATTGTCGCTGAGCCGCCCGGACGGCTCAGCGGTAGCCGGTCAGCACCAGCCCCCAGCGGCCGCTGCGCTGCAGGCGTTGCAGGGCGGCGTCCACCTCGGCCACCGTGACCCGGCCGCGCCGGCTGACGGCGCAGCGCGTCTCGAAGCGCCGGATCTCCAGCCGACCGCCCACCGCCTGGCGCAGCTCGGGCTGGGCGCGCAGCATGTGGTCGAGGTAGAGGCGGTGGGTGATGAGGTAGTCCGCCCGCCCGGCGGCCAGCTTGCGCAGGTTGACGCCGTCGTTGGGCGCATCGTCGCGCTGCAGCTTGCCCACGCCCAGCCGGCCCTGGAACTCCGGGTAGACATAGCCGGCCACCGCCCCGATGTGCCCTTCCTGCAGATCTTCCAGCCGGGCCGGCAGCGGCAGGCCCGGCCGCGCCACCAGCAGGTTCTCGTTGCGCAGGAAGACGCCGCTCCAGTCCAGCTTGTCGGGCTCGACCAGCCAGGCCGGATCCATGTAGCACAGCAGGTCGCCCTCGCCGGACTGCAGCGTGGACTCCAGGCGCTTGCGCGGCGTGGGCATGAAGCGCGCATCCCGGCCCAGCTCGCCGGCCAGCAGCCGGCTGAGGTCGTACAGCAGCCCGCCGACGACGCGCTCGCGGCCCTGGGCGTCGCGCTGAGCGACGATGAAGGGCGGGCTGGTGGACATGTCCTGCACGAAGCGCAGCTCCTCGGCCCGCGCCGGGCTGAGCCAGGCGGAAGCGATCAGTGCGAACAGGATGGGGCGCATGGGATCAATGTAGCGCCGCCCCCTAGACTCGCCGTCATCCAACGGGAGGAATCGCCATGCGCATCTGGCAACACAGCCTTCTCGTCGCGGGCCTGACCTGCGCGACCTTCGCCGCCACGGCCCAGACGCTGCGCTGGGCCAGCCAGGGCGACATGCAGACCACCGATCCGCATTCGCAGAACGAGGTCATGACCAACAGCCTGAACAGCCAGGTCTACGAGGGCCTGACCCGGCGGCAGAAGGACATGCGCATCGGGCCGTCGCTGGCCACCGAGTGGACGCAGGTGACGCCGCTGATCTGGCGCTTCAGGCTGCGCCCGGGCGTCAAGTTCCACGACGGCACGCCGTTCACGGCCGACGATGTGGTGTTCTCCATGCAGCGGCTGCGCGACCCCAATGCGCCGCAGCGCGTCTATGCCAATGCGGTCGGCAACCCCAGGGCGGTGGACCCGCTGACGGTGGTCTTCACGCTGGACAAGCCCAACCCCATCGTGCCGGAGCTGATGGCCAACCTGTTCATCATGAGCCGGCGCTGGTGCGAGCAGCACCGCGTGACGCGGCCGCTGAACTTCAAGCAGCAGGAAGAGTCCCACGCCAGCCAGCATGCCAACGGCACCGGCCCCTTCGTGCTGGTCAGCCGCCAGCCGGGCGTGAAGACCGAGTTCCGGCGCAACCCGCACTGGTGGGGCCGCTTCGAAGGCAACCTACAGGCCTTCACCTACCTGCCCATCAGCAACGACGCCACCCGCACCGCGGCGCTGATCTCGGGCGAGGTGGACTTCGTGCTGGACCCGCCGCCCCGCGACGTGGCGCGGCTGCGCACACTGCCCCACCTCAAGGTCCTGGACGGCCAGGAGAACCGCCTGATCTACGTGGGCATGGACCAGACGCGCGACAAGCTGCTGCACGGCCAGGCGCCCGGAGACAAAAACCCGTTCAAGGACGTGCGCGTGCGCCGCGCCCTCTACCACGCCATCGACATCGAGGCCATCAAGACCAAGCTGATGAGCGGCTATGCCGCCCCCACCGGCGGCCTGACCTCGTCGCCACTGGGCGCCTATGGCGACGCCGCGCTGGAAACCCGCCTGCCCTACGACCCCGCCCAGGCCCGCAAGCTGCTGGCCGAGGCCGGCTACGCCGACGGCTTCGACGTGACGCTGGACTGCCCCAACAACCGCTACGTCAACGATGAGCGCCTCTGCATCGCACTCGCCAGCATGTGGGCCCAGGTCAAGGTGCGCGTCAAGGTCAACGCCATGCCGCGCACGCTGTACTTCCCCAAGATCGAGAAGTTCGACACCAGCCTCTTCCTGACCGGCTGGGGCGGCGGCTCCACCGACGCCGAGGTCATGCTGACGCCGGTGCTGCGCAACCGCGGCGAGCAAGGCGTGGGCGTGGCCAACTACGGCGGCATCCTCAACCCCGAGGCCGACGCGCTGGCGGCCGCCTCCACCATCGAGACCGATGCCGCCAAGCGCGAGGCGCTCGTCAAGGCCGCGCTGCGCAGCTACCGCGAGCAGGTCAACATCATTCCGCTGCACCGCCAGGTCATTCCCTGGGCCATGCGCCGCAACGTCAGCGTGCCGCATTCGCCCAACAACTGGGTCAACCTCGACTGGGTCACGGTCGCGAAGTAGTTCGCCGGCTAGAATGGCCCCCACGCCGCGCCTCTCAGTCTTGCGCGGCGTTTCATTTTTTGAGCCCCCGCACGCGGCCTGGCTTGCCCGAAGACTGGTGCCGCCTCCCCGGCGACACGGCAAGCCCCGGTGATTGACGGCGTGCCCTCCCCTTTTAGGATTCGATGAGTTTCGACACCCTCGGCCTTGCAGCTCCGCTGCTCAAGGCCATCGCCGACGCCGGCTACACCACCCCCACCCCCATCCAGGCGCAAGCCATCCCCGCCGTGCTGAAGGGCGGCGACCTCATGGCCGGCGCCCAGACCGGCACCGGCAAGACCGCCGGCTTCACGCTGCCCATGCTGCACCGGCTGCAGGCCGGGCAACGCAGCACCAACAAGTTCGGCCGCCCGGCCATCCGCGCGCTGGTGCTGACGCCCACCCGCGAACTCGCCGCCCAGGTCGAGGAAAGCGTGCAGACCTATGGCAAATACCTGCCCGAGCTGAAGAGCATGGTCATGTTCGGCGGCGTGGGCATGCAGCCCCAGGTCGACAAGCTGAAGAAGGGCGTGGACATCCTGGTCGCCACACCGGGCCGCCTGCTGGACCATGCGGGCCTGGGCAACCTGGACCTCTCCAAGGTCGAGATCCTGGTGCTGGACGAAGCCGACCGCATGCTGGACATGGGCTTCATCGACGACATCAACCTGATCGCCGGCAACACCCCGGCCACGCGCCAGACGGTGATGTTCAGCGCCACCTTCGCCGGCCACGTGGGCCGCCTGGCGCAGCAGTTGCTGAAGGAGCCGGTGCGCATCGAGGTGGCCAGCCATACCGACACGCACGAGAACATCGAGCAGCGCCTGCATTGGGCCGACAACCCCCACCACAAGGACCAGCTGCTGGAAGCCATCCTGGCCCAGCCCGAGCTGGACCAGGCCGTCGTCTTCACCAGCACCCAGCGAGATGCCGACTGGCTGGCCGAGCGCCTGGCCGAGATCGGCCATGCGGTGGCCCCGCTGCACGGCGCCATGCCCCAGGGCAAGCGCAACCGCGTGCTGATGGGCCTGCGCCGCGGCGACCTGAAGGTGCTGGTGGCCACCGACGTGGCCGCCCGCGGCATCGACGTGCCGACCATCAGCCACGTCATCAACTACGGCCTGCCCATGAAGGCCGAGGACTATGTGCACCGCATCGGCCGCACGGGCCGCGCCGGCCGCCAGGGCCTGGCCATCACGCTGGGCCTGCGCGACGATGTGAGCATGATCCGCCGCATCCAGCAGTTCACGACGCAGACCATCCCGGTCTCGCAGATCGCCGGCCTGGAGCCCAAGACGCAGGAGCCGCGCATCTTCCCGCCGCGCCCTGAAGGTCATGGTGGCAGCTTCGACAGCCGCGGTCCGCGCGGCCACTTCGGTGGCGGCCGCCCGGGTTTTGGCAACAAGCCGTTCCGTCGTGAAGACGGCGGCCGCCCCTTCCATGGCGGCGGCAAGCCTTTCGGCCAGGACCGTGGTTTCGCGCCGCGCCCGGATGGCTTCCAGCCGCGTGGCGATGAACGCGGCTTTGCCCCGCGCGAGGATCGCGGCTTCGCCCCGCGCGGCGAGGGCCGTGGCTTCCCGCCGCGCCCGGACAACCGCGGCTTCGCACCCCGCGACGAGCGTGGCTTCCAGCCGCGCGGCGACCGTCCGGCGTTCCACGGCGGCGGCAAGCCCTCGTTCGGTGGCGACCGTCCGTCCTTCGGTGGCGAGCGTCGCGGCCCGGGTGGCCCGCGCAAGGGCGGCTTCGGCCGCTGATCGCCGATGGATCGCGCGCAACTGCACGCGATGACTCCAGCCGATCTCGACGCCGTACTGGCGCTTCAACAGCGCTGCTACGGCGTCGGCTTTTTGGAGTGTCGCGAAGCCTTTGCGGCCAAGCTGGCCGTGACCGAGGGCCTGGGCTGCTGTTGGATGGCGCGCCGGCCGGCATCGGAAGGTGGCCAGCCGCTGGCCTATGCCGTCAGCCTGCCGGCCTGCGAGGCCACGCTGCCGGCGCTGGATGCGCCGCACTGCGAGCGGTCCGCGTCACCCACGCTGCTGTACCTGCACGACATGGCCGTCGCGCCTGAGGCCCGCTCGCTGGGCCTGGCTTCGCGGCTGCTGGCCCGGCTGGCCGACAGCGCTCGCGCGCTGGGCCTGCCTCGCATGGGCCTGGTGGCCGTGCAGGGCTCGGTGCCGTACTGGCAGCGCCAGGGGTTTGCCGAGCCGGCCGCGCTCGGCGATGCAGTGCGCGCCAAGCTCGCCAGCTTCGGGCCCGAGGCGCGCTTCCTGTTTCAGTCCCTGAGGTAGGGCTGGAGCCAGCGCAGCTGCGGCTTGTCGCGGCCGTCGGCGGTCGGCTCCAGCGACAGGAAGTAGTCGCCCCAGCTTGGGCCGCCGGCCCACCACAGCCAGCCGGTCCACACGTCGGCATTGGCCTTCAGGTGCTCCAGCGCGCCGCGCACCGCCTGCTCGCAGACCGGGTTGGCGCCGCCGCCCAACTCGGCCAGCAGCGCGCGGCGCTTGTGGTCGCGCAGCCATTGGGTGAAGCGCTGCAACCGCTCCACGCCGATGTTGGGGCTGACACATTCGGCGTGGGTCCCCGAGCCGTCCTTGTCGAGGTACTGGTGCACCTCGAACACCATGTGGTTCAGCGGGTCGCGCACACGGCCCATGACCTCGGCGTTGGGCGTGCCGTACCAGGTGCTTTCGAACCAGCTCCACGCGCCCGTGTAGCCGTTGCCGGGCAGCGTGATGAGGTTCCTGGCGCCGGTGGCGCGGATGGCGTCGACGGCCTGCTGGGCTGCCTGCCCCCAAGTCTCGGTGGGCATCTCGCGCGGTTCGTTGACGAGGCCGAACTGCACGCGCGGGTTGTCCTTGAAAGCCAGCGCCAGCCGCCGCCAGAAGTCGGCGAAGGCGGCGAACGGCACCTCGGGCTTGCCGACATGGTGGCCGCGGTAGGCGGCGTAGTTGTGCGGGTTCAGCAGCACATGCAGGCCGCGCGCCGTCGTGCCGTCGACGAATTCGCGCAGCCGGCCCAGCTCGGTGGCGTCCAGCTCGCCCATCAGCGCCGGCTGCAGCCGCTCCCAACGGAAGGAGATGCGCATCAGGTTCATGCCCTGGGCCTGGAAGTAGGCCGTGCTGGCGACCGTCGGGTAGACGTAGTCCTTGCCGTAGACGCCGGGGAAGGGCAGCTTCTCGCCCCATTCGGCGCCGGACAGGCTGATGCCGCGCCACTCCAGCTTGGGCGCGGTGGCCTGCGCGGCGCAGGCGGCGGCCAGCAATGCGGCGCCGAGGATGATCTTCATGTCGTCGTCTCCGTCGTTATCGGGCGGGCGGCCGCACGCCCAGTGCGGCCAGCACATCCTGGCAGGCGCCCATGGTGTGGTAGTCGGTCTTGCCGGCGGGGCTTTTCTCGTCGGTGAGCTTGGTGTTGTCGGGCGCCAGGATGCGGTACCACGCGCCGTGCTCGTGGTCCACGAAGTGCTGCCAGGCATAGGCCCAGATGCGGTCGTACCACTGCCAGTAGGCGTCGTCGCCGGTGCGCACAGCCAGCCAGGCGGCGGCGGCCAGGCTCTCGGCCTGGACCCAGAAATACTTGTCGGCGTCGCACACCTCGCCATCGGGCGCGAAGCCGTAGACCAGGCCGCCATGCGTGGCGTCCCAGCCGCGCTGCATGGCGGTGTCGAAGAAGTGGCGGGCGGTCGATACGAGCCAATCAGGCGCCGCGTCGCCCAGGCGGCGCTCCAGCATCAGCAGCAGCTTGGCCCACTCGGTGAGGTGGCCGGTCTGGAAGCCCCAGGGGCGGAAGATGTTGGTCTTGTCGTCGCGGTTGTAGTCCCAGTCGGGCGTCCAGTCGGTACGGTAGTGCTCCCAGACCAGGCCGCCCGCGAGCGCGGTCTGGCGCTGCGCGATGGAGGTCGCCAGCGTCAGCGCACGGGCCAGGTAGCGCGCCTCGCCGGTGGCGGCGTGGGCGGCCAGCATGGCCTCGCAGGCGTGCATGTTGGCGTTCTGGCCGCGGTAGGGGCCCACCCGCCAGTCGGGCGTGGCCTCGTCGGCGTAGAGGCCGTGGGCCGGCTCCCAGAAGCGCTGCTCCATCAGCTCGAAGGTGGCGGCAATGCCTTCGCGCGCGCCGGCCACGCCGGCCTCGGCCGCATGCGCGTGGGCCAGCAGCACGAAGGCCAGGCCGTAGCAGTGGTTGGTGCCGTCGGTGACGGTCGCCCGGCCGTCGTGCCAGTCCAGCACCCAGGCGTAGCCGCCTTGCGGCTGGGCATGGGCCTGGTTCACGAAGGCCAGCGCGTGCGCCACGTCGGCGGTCGAGCCGCCAAACCAGCGCCAGGCCAGCGCATGGTTGAACACGAAGCGCGTGCTGCTGACGAGATGCCGGGTGCGGCGGTCGTAGACGGTGCCGTCGTCCTTGAAGAACTGGAAGCAGCCGCCGGTCTCGTCCTTCACGCGCGGCGCGTAGAAGGCCAGCGTGTGGCGCATGTGCGCCCACAGCGCCTCGGGGCTGCGCAGGTCGGGGATGTTCATTTCAGCACCTCGGCTTGCAGGAAGGTGGTCAGCTCGTCGGCCATCTGCGCATGCACGTCGATGCGCGGATGCGCCCAGGCAAAGGCCTTGAAGCGGTAGCTCCACACCCGCGCATCGCCCTCGGCGCGCAGCGTCTGGACGGCCTGCTGCACGGCGTGCGGGATGGCGGGCTGCTCCTGCGGCGCGGACATGCCGCCCATCAGCAGCACGATCCTGGCCTGCGGGTAGCGGCCACGCAGCTGGCGCACGAAGGCCAGGTAGCGCGGGCCGAAGTCTCGGGCGATGGACTGGCCCTTGGACGCCGGGAAGCCATGGTCGTTCTGGCCCAGGTTCAGCAGCACCACGTCGGGTGCCGGCGACTCGGGCGGCGCTGGGGGCGCGTCCTTGCGCGGCGCGATGCGGTCCCATACGTCGGGCATCAGCAGTTCGTGCCAGCTGGCCGTGATGCCGATGCCGCTGACGGCGATGCCGACGTAGTCGGCGCCCAGGCGCGCGGCCGTCACGGCGCCGTAGGCGCGGGTGCCGTCGTGGGGGTAGAGGTCCTCGTACTGGTCGTCGGCCACGTCGCCGTTGCAGGCGCCGGCGGTGATGGAGTCGCCGAAGAAGGCCAGCCGCAGCGGGCGTGCGGGCGGCGGGTCCAGCAGCCGGCCGCCGTCGGCCAGGCGCAGGCCCAGCAGGCTGACCTCGGCCATGGAACCCTCGGTGCGCTTGACCAGCCGCAGCATGTGCTCGCCGTCGGCCAGCGGCTCGCGCAGCCGCCAGGTGCTGGCGCCATTGCCCGGCACGGCCAGCGGCAGCACGCGGCCGTCGATCTCGACCGTGAAGTGGCTGGTGCCCCAATGCGTGGACGAGAAGGCCAGCGCCAGCTCGCGGCCGGTGAAGCGGGCGCGCAGTTCGCTGCCGCTCCAGGCCAGCAGCTTGCTCGACGGCAGCGGGCCGGCGCCGATGCGGCCCACCCAGCGCAGCTGCGGCGCGTCGGCCGGGATCAGGCCGGTGCGGTTGTCGGCCGCCTCGCGCTCGAAGGCGCTGGCGCGCAGCGACGGCGGATACAGGCCGGCGGACATCACCGCCAGCAGGCTGGCCGGCCGGCCGCTGCCGGCCCAGGCGTCGCGCTTCACGCGCACCTGCAGCAGGTGCGCGGTGGGCTCCAGGTCGCGGCCCACCACGCTGTAGTGCCAGCCCAGGTAGCCGCGGCGCTCCGGCACATGACCCTGCAGCGTGACCCAGGGGCCGTCGTCTACGCGGGCTTCCAGGTTGCGGTAGTGCTCGCTCTCGGCATGGAAGACGGCGACCTCGCTGCCCCAGACCAGGAAGCGCGCCTCGGCGTCGTCGGCCGTGGCAACCCAGCCCGGCTGCTGGCCGGTCCATTCCGGGTGCACCTCGCCGCCGCGTGCGAAGCCGTGGCTCTGGTAGGGCTTGAGCGAGTCGTTCATCAGCAGCCGCGTGTACTCATGCGCGTGGCCGTACCGAGGCGAGGGCAGGGGTGTGGTGGTCGCGGCACCGCGGGCGGCGGCGCGCAACGTTTCGACCAACGCCTGCGCGATGCGCTGGTGGCCCGTGCCGTTGGGGTGCACCGGCTCGTCGTACAGCGCCGCCCAGCGCTCCGTGCCGGCCGCCACGCGCGCCTGCATCCAGGCGCCGAAGTCCAGCGCCGTCAGGCCGTAGTGGGCGGCCAGCTGCAGCTGCAGGTCGATCGCGTCGCGCGGCTGGTTGCCTTGCTGCGTCAGGCCCAGCACGACGACGGCCGGCGGCTTCTTGGCCGTCAGCAGCCGGCGCAGGAGTGCTTCATAGCTGCTGCCGCGCACGGCTGGGTCCAGCCATTGGTCGTTGACGCCGAACTCGACGACGACCAGGTCGGGCGCGGCGTCCAGCACCTGGGACTGCAGCCGGTGCACGGCGGCGGCCGAGTCGGTACCGCTGACGCCGGCGTTGACCAGCTTCACGCGCGGCCCCAGGGCCTTGGCCAGCAGCGCGGCCCAGCCCTGTTCGCGCGGCGGCTGTGCCGCGTAGCCGGTCGTGATGGAGCCGCCCACGACGGCCAGCGTGATGGGCTCGCCGGCGTCCAGCTTCTTCATGACGGCCTGCAGCCGCGCGTCGGCGGCGTGCGAGGCGGCGGCCAGGGTCAGGGTTGCGGCCAAGACCAATCCTTTCATCCAGTGCTTCATGCGGCGACTGCCCGTCGTTCGATCATTGCCGGCCCTGGGCGCCCATGGTGGGCGGAGCATTCTCCGGGCCGACCCGACGCCGCCGGTCGCGTCCTTGCAGATCGCACTCCGGTTGGATATGTTTACTAAACGATTGGCATTATCGGCCGGGCGCTGGTGGTGCCGCCGCGGTTGTTGTGCGCAAAACATTGGGAAATTCCCCGAGTGCGGGCCCGTGTTCAGAGAAACAGAATGCGCAACAAAACAATGTTTAGCTTTGCCTGCGGCAGGGCTGGAGACAGCCCCGCAGCCCTGGGCGGCGGGGTCGGGGCGATGGGCGTTCCGGGTTTCCTGTCGTTGCAGGCGGGCTATGCCGACGCGCCACGTGAGCCCTGAACGACTGATGGATCTGCATGACGGCTGGTTGCTGGCCGAGGCACCCCATGGCCTGGATGGGTCGGCGTTGACAACGCTGCCGGCCGACGCCTGGCTGCCGGCCCGCGTGCCCGGCACGGCGCATGGCGCGCTGCTGGCCGCCGGCCGCATCCCCGACCCCTTCTACGGCCGCAACGAGGCGGACGTGGCCTGGGTGGCCGAGCGCCGCTGGGTCTGGCGGCTGGACTTCGAGGCAGGCGAGCTGGCCGATAGGGAGGAGCTGGTCTTCGAGGGCCTGGACACCTATTGCACGGTCTGGCTGAACGGCAAGCGGCTGTTCAGCGCCGACAACATGTTCGTGCCGCGGCGGGTGGACGTGCGGGATGGTCTGCGGCCCGGCCGCAACCAGCTGCTGTTGTGCTTCGAACCGGCGCTGGCCAGCGCCCGCGCCGTGGAGGCGCAGCACGGCAAACGCGCGCTGTGGAACGGCGACAGCGCCCGGCTGCATGCGCGCAAGGCGCAGTACCACTTCGGCTGGGACTGGGGCCCCGAGCTCATCGTCTGCGGCCCCTGGCGCCCGGTGCGGCGCTTCAGCGGCAGCGCCCGCATCGACGAACTGCAGGTGCGCAGCGACGTGGACATCGCCGCCCGGCGCGCGACGCTGCAGGTGGCCGCCCGCCCGGTGGGTGCGCGGGCCGGCCAGCGGCTGGTGTTCGAGCTGCTGGACCCCGAGGGTCGCTGCGTGGCGACGCAGACGGTGGCGGCCGAGGCGCCGCATGCCGTGCTGACGCTGGACGACGCCCGGCTGTGGTGGCCGCGCGGCCTGGGCGAGCAGCCGCTGTACACGCTGGTCGCGCGGCTGCTGGACGGCGAGCACCTGCTGGCCCAGGACCGCCGCCGCATCGGCCTGCGCATGCTGCGGCTGGTGCAGGCGCCGGTGCAGGGCGAGGCGGGCAGCAGCTTCCACTTCGAGGTCAACGGCCAGGACTTCTTTGCCGGCGGCGCCAACTGGATCCCGGACGACAGCCTGCTGGAACGCATCACGCCGGCCCGGTACCGCGAGCGTGTCGCCCAGGCGGCCGGCGCGAACATGAACATGCTGCGCGTCTGGGGCGGCGGCATCTATGAGCACGAAGCCTTCTACGAGGCCTGCGACGAGCTGGGCCTGCTGGTCTGGCAGGACTTCATGTTCGCCTGCGGCCTGTATCCGGCCAACGAGGCCTTCCAGGCCAGCGTGCGCGCCGAGGCCGAGGCCCAGATCAAGCGCCTGCGCCACCACGCCTGCCTGGCGCTCTGGTGCGGCAACAACGAGGACTACATGCTGGCCGAGTCCGTCGGCCTGGCCGGCCCCGGCGTGGCGGCCGAGCGCTTCGAGGCGCGTGCGCTCTACGAAGGCCTGCTGCCCGAAGTCTGCGCCGCGCTGGACCCGGGCCGGCCCTACTGGCCGGGCAGCCCCTTCACGCCGGGGGAGGGCGCCAAGTCGTCGGACGCCACCGTGGGCGACCGCCACAGCTGGGAGGTCTGGCACCAGCAGATGCTGCCCTACCAGCGCTATGGCGACGTGCAGGCGCGCTTCGTCAGCGAGTTCGGCATGCAGTCGCACCCCAGCCTGGCGCTGCTGGAGTCGGTGCTGCCCGAGGAGGAGCGCTTTCCGGGCAGCCGCACCGTGCAATGGCACAACAAGGCCGGCTCGCCCGCCGGCCCGGACGGGCACCGGCGCCTGGCCGTCTACCTGGCCGACAACCTGCGCGTGGGGCCCACGCTGGCCGACCATGTCTATGCCACGCAGTTCGTGCAGGCCGAGGCCATGCGCGTGGCCTACCAGGACTTCCGCCGCCGCTGGCAGCGCCCCGGCGCGCGCGCGGTGGGCGGCGCGCTGGTGTGGCAGCTGAACGACTGCTGGCCGGTCACCAGCTGGGCGCTGATCGATTCGGCCGGCGTCGTGAAGCCGGCCTGGCATGCGGTGCGCCGCGCACTCAGCCCGCTGGCCGTGGCCGTGCGACTGGAAGCCGGGCAGGCCCGTCTGGCGGTCATGAACGGCGGCACCACGGCCCGCGAGCTGCGGCTGGCCTTGCGCGTGTTTGCGCTGGACGGCCGGCTGCTCGCCGAGGCCGAGGTCGCGATGCGCGCCGAGGCCGGCACCAGCTGGGAGAGCACGCAGACGCTGCCGGCGCTGGATGGTCCGGTCGTGGCCGAGCTGCGCGCGCTGGACGCGGCCGGCGGCCAGGAACTGGCGCGCGACTGCGCCTGGACCGAGCCCTTCCGTTTCTACCGGCTGGGGGATGCCCGCCTGACCGCGGCCCGCGAGGGGCGGGCCTTGCTCGTCACGGCCGACCTGCCGGTCAAGGGGCTGTGGCTGCAGGCCGACGGCGTGACCCTGGCCGACAACTTCATCGACCTGGTGCCCGGGGCGCCGCGTCGGGTGGCGTTCACGGGGCGTCTGCCGCAGGTGCTGCGGGCCGTCGCGCTGGACCGCGCCGCCGGCGATCTGCCCTGGCAAGACATGGGAGGTTGAACCGCAGGGCACATGCGGACATCCCCTGTCGCTGTAAGTCCTGATGTTGTGAACAGCGCAGATTGTTAACGTTACCAATGGCGGTTGCAGGTATCGCCCGCTGCCGCGACATGAGGCCCGCAGGGCCCGCATTCCCACCAAAGAGGAGCACAAGGATGAGACATTTCAGACAGACAACCTTGTCATTGGCGGCGGCCCAGGCCTTGATGGCCATGGCCTTGCCGGCAGTGGCACAGAGCACGGAGGCGCCTGCGAAGTCGCAGCAGCTGGAAACCGTGATCGTCTCGGGGCAGCGGGCCGCGCTGCAGTCGGCGCAGAAGATCAAGCAGAACTCCGACGAAATCGTCGACTCCATCGTCGCGGACGACATCGGCAAGCTGCCGGACCGCTCGGTCAGCGAGGTGCTGCAGCGCATCGTGGGCGTGACCATGGATCGCGTGATGGCACGTGGCGACCCGGGCCGCTTCTCGGTGGAAGGCTCGGGCGTGCTCATCCGCGGCCTGACCTATGTCTCCTCGCAGTTGAACGGGCGTGAGAGCTTCTCGGCCAACGGCGGGCGCGGCCTGAGCTTCGAGGACGTGCCGCCCGAGCTGATGGCCGGCGTGGACGTCTACAAGAACCCCTCGGCCGAGCAGATCGAGGGCGCCATCGGCGGCCTGGTGAACCTGCGCACGGCGCTGCCGTTCGACTACAACGGCTTCAAGGCCGGGCTGGGCGTCTCGATGACGAAGAACCAGCTGGCCGACAACAGCAAGCCCACCGTCTCGGGCCTGCTGTCCAACACCTGGAACACCGACCTTGGCAGGATCGGCCTGCTGGTGCATGCGGCGCACTCCAAGAGCAACACGCGCACCGACGGCATGTTCGTCGACCCCTACTTCCTGGCCGTCGAGCGCTGGCCGGGCAAGACGGATGGCGACAACAACAACTACTACCGCGCGCTGCCGGGCAACCGCTGGTTCCCCAAGGCACTGGGCTGGCGCACGCTGGCCTACGACCGCAAGCGCCAGGGCACCTATGCCGCCGGCCAGTGGAAGAAGGACAACCTGCAGGCCTCGCTGACCTATTTCCGCTCCAAGTACAACTTCTACTGGGATGAAAGCTCCATCGACAGCCAGGCCGACCCCTACACCTCGCTGGTGTCGTCGGACGCCAGCTGGGGCAGCAACGGCGCGCTGCTGAAGGGCACCATCACCGACCCGGGCCACAACGGCATCCCCTTCAACGCGAACACGCGTTTCTCCAAGCGCAACTCGCAGACCAAGGAAACCACGTTCAACCTGGTCTGGACGCCCACGCCCGCGCTGCGCATCGCCAACGACTTCCAGTTCATCGAGTCCAACACCGGCGCCATCGACTCCACGGTCGCCACCGGCATCAACATGCCCAAGGAAACGGTGGACCTGACGGGCGACATGCCGCGCCTGATCCTGGATGCCCAGGACAAGGCCTACCTGGCCGACCCGTCTAAGTACTACTGGGGCTTCACGATGGAGCACCTGGACAAGAGTCGGGCGACGCAGAAGGCCTGGAAGGGCGACGTCAAGTACTCGTTCGACCACCCCGTGCTGCACGACATCCGCGTGGGCCTGCGGCTGACGGACCGCGACACCAACAACCAGGTCAGCAACCCCAGCTACAACTGGAAGGCCGTCACGCAGACCTGGCAGTCCGCCGAGTTCGATCCCGGCGCGAGCGACCAGAGCTGGGACTGGCACCCGATCCGCAGCCTGGCCTACCTGTCGCGCTTCGGGGGCGAGACCCAGGTCAAGTCGTTCAACAACTTCATGAACGGCAAGAACTCGGTGGCCGCGCTGGTGCTGCCCAAGATGGCTGTGGCAGCCAACTATCCGCAGTCCTACGCCACGCTGCACAGCTACTACAACACGCTGTGCACGGAATACGCCATCCAGCTGGGCAAGACGCCCAACTGCCCGCCGTCGTGGTCGCCCATCCCGTTCGACGAAAGCTCGCCCAACAGCAACAAGCAGCACGAGAAGACCAAGACGGCCTATGCACAGCTGCGCTTCGGCTTCGACGAGCTGAACGTGCCCGTCGACGGCAACGTGGGCCTGCGGGTGGTGCAGACCGACTACACCACGACCGGCTACAAGTCGCTGACCTACACCTCGACGAACATCCCGTCCGGAGCGCTGCAGGGCACCATCCCGGCCTTCACGTCCTTCCTGAACCCCATCCAGGTGGACAACAGCTACACCGACGTCCTGCCCACGCTGAACCTGCGCTGGAAGCTGAACGACAAGATGCAGCTGCGCCTGGCCTTCGCCAAGGCGCTGGCGCGGGCGGACTTCAGCGACCTGCAGCCCAACCTGCAGCTGCTGGCCGGTTCCGCCAACCTGCGCACGGTGGTCGACACCACCACCACGCCCGAGACGCGCACCGTCTTCATCGACGACCTGCGCAACCGCGGCACGGCGCTGGGCAATCCGCTGCTCAAGCCGGTCAAGTCCGACCAGTTCGACCTGTCGGCCGAGTGGTATCTGGACAAGGCCAGCTCGGTCACGGTGGCCGCCTTCAACAAGCAGCTCAAGGACGTCATCGTCAACCAGGTCGGCATCGTGCAGGCGGCCGACACGACCGGCAAGATGTGGGACTTCGCCTACTCCACCAAGGTCAACGGCGCCAAGGGCTGGGCGCGCGGCGTGGAGCTGGCCGTGCAGCACTACTTCAACGGACTGCCGGGGCTGCTGGCCGGCTTGGGTGTGCAGGCCAACTTCACCTACGTGGACAGCCGCCAGAGCCGCTACAACTCGGTGGGGGCGGAGTGGTGCAGCGGCATGACGGATGAGCGCAACCTCAACCTGTACGTGAACGGCTGCGACACCAACGGCCAGTCCTACGGCGCGCTGCCGCTGCCCAACCTGTCGCGCAAGGCCTACAACCTTGCCATCCTGTACGACCACGGCCCGATCTCGGCGCGCGTGGCCTATGCCTGGCGCGGCAAGTACCTGAACGGCGTGGCCTTCCCGGACAACACCGGCCCCAACCAGACCAACGGCCTGAATGCCAATCCGAACAGCCCGCAGTTCGGACGCAACAACATGCCGCTGGGCTTGCCCATCTGGACGGCCGACTTCGGTCAGCTGGACCTGGGCGTGCAGTACCGGTTCAACGACAAGCTGACGTTTGCGTTCGAAGGCCAGAACCTGACGGACGCGGTCTACAAGCAGCTGATGCAGCAGCACATCGGCTTCATGGGGCGCAGCTGGTTCGTCTCCGGGCCGCGCTACACCGTGTCGGCGCGCCTGACGTACTGACCGGACGCCGGGTTTGTCCCGGCCGCGGACAGGCCCGGCGCTGCAGCGCCGGGCCTTTTGCATGGGTTAGCGTTGCCGCACAAAACAAGAGGGTTCGCATGGGCACAGATCGCACGCCTGATGACCACGCCATCCGCCGCATCGTCATCGTGGGTGGCGGCACGGCCGGTTGGATGACCGCGGCGCCGCTGGGCCAGCTGATGGGCCGCGGCGAGCATGCCGCGCGCTGCGAGATCGTGCTGATCGAGTCGCCCGAGATCGGCACCGTGGGCGTGGGCGAGGCCACGCTGCCCACCATCCGCTTCTACAACCGCACGCTGGAACTCGACAACGCCGAGTTCATCCGCAAGACCCAGGCCACGTTCAAGCTCGGCATCGAGTTCAAGGACTGGGGCCACCTGGGCAACCGCTTCTTCCACGGCTTCGGCGAGTTCGGGCCAGCCATCGTGAATCGCTCCTCGGTGTCCCATTGGCTGCGCGTGTGGGGTCAGGCAGGTGGGATGGGCTACGAAGACCTGTCCACCGCCACCGTCATGGCCAGGCGCAACCGCTTCGTGCCGCCCGAGGGCGGCGAGGTCACGTCGGCCGCCAACGCCTATTCCTACGCCTTTCACTTCGATGCCGGCCTGTACGCCGCCTTCCTGCGTGACTACGCGATGGCGCGCGGCGTGCAGCGCGAGGAGGGCACCATCGTGGACGTGTCGGTGCGGCCAGGCGACGGCTTCGTCACCGCGGTCACGCTGGCCGATGGCCGGCGCATCGCGGGCGACCTGTTCATCGACTGCTCGGGCTTCCGCGCGCTGCTCATCGAAGGCATCTGCCGGGCCGGCTACGAGGACTGGACCCACTGGCTGCCCTGCGACAGCGCCCAGGCCGTGCCCTGCGCGCGCGTGGCGCCGCTGACGCCCTACACCACCTCCACCGCACGAAGCGCTGGCTGGCAGTGGCGCATCCCGCTGCAGCACCGCACCGGCAACGGCCATGTCTACTGCAGCGGCTACACCAGCGACGAAGAAGCCGGCCGCGTGCTGATGCAGAACCTGGACGGCGCCGCCCTCAGCGAGCCGCGCCAGCTGCGCTTCAAGACCGGCATGCGCAGGAAGGCCTGGGACCGCAACGTCGTCGCCATCGGGCTGTCGTCCGGTTTCCTGGAGCCGCTGGAGTCCACCAGCATCCAGCTCATCATGGACGGCGTGGGCCGGCTCATCGAGCTGCTGCCCGACCGCCGCTGCGACCGCCACCTGGCCGACGAATACAACCGCCGCATGGCGCGGCAGTACGCCTCCATCCGCGACTTCATCGTGCTGCACTACAAGCTGACGAAGCGCGACGACAGCGAGTTCTGGCGCTACTGCGCCGCCATGTCCATCCCCGACGCGCTGCACCACCAGATCGAGCTGTTCCGCCGCAGCGGTCGCGTCGCCATCCTGGATCCGGACAGCTTCGCCGAGCCCTCCTGGGTGTCGCTGTTCCTGGGCCTGGGTCTGTGGCCCGAGCGCCATGACCCCTTGCTGGACCAGATCGACGAGCAGGCCCTGCGCACCCACTTCCAGCGGCTGCGCCAGGCCATCTCGGCCACCGTCGATGCCATGCCCGACCACGCCGCCTTCATCGACCGGCATGTGCGCGCGGCCCCCATGGAGGCGATGACGCCATGACCGACAGCCGCATCCGCCGCATCGTCATCGTGGGCGGCGGCAGCGCCGGCTGGATGACCGCCGCGCCGCTCAGCCAGGCCTTCGGCCGCCCGGCCGGTGCGCCGCCCAATCCGGTGGGCTGCGAGATCGTGCTCATCGAGTCGCCCGACATCGGTACCGTGGGCGTGGGCGAGGCCACGCTGCCCAGCATCCGCCACTACAACGACGCGCTGGAGATCGCCAACGCCGAGTTCATGCGCAAGACCCAGGCGACCATCAAGCTGGGCATCGAGTTCAAGGACTGGGGCCACGTCGGCAACCGCTTCTTCCACGGCTTTGGCGGCTTCGGGCCGGCCATCGTCAACCGTTCGTCCGTCGCCCACTGGCTGCGCCTGGACCGCGCGGGCGGCATGCCCAGCTACGAGGACTGGTCCGTCGCCACCGTGATGGCGCGGCGCAACCGCTTCGCGCTGCCCGAGGCCGGGCCGCCGTCGGCTGCCAATGCCTTCTCCTACGCCTTCCATTTCGATGCCGGCCTGTACGCCGCCTTCCTGCGCGACTATGCGATGGCGCGCGGCGTGCAGCGCGAGGAGGGCACCATCGTGGATGTGTCGGTGCGCCCCGGCGACGGCTTCGTCACCGCCGTCACGCTGGCCGACGGCCGCCGCATCGAGGGCGATTTGTTCATCGACTGCTCGGGCTTCCGCGCGCTGCTCATCGAAGGCGTGTGCAAGGTCGGCTACGACGACTGGACGCACTGGCTGCCCTGCGACAGTGCCCAGGCCGTGCCCTGCGCGCGCGTGGCGCCGCTGACGCCCTATACCACCTCCACCGCCCACGGCGCCGGCTGGCAGTGGCGCATCCCGCTGCAGCACCGCACCGGCAACGGTCATGTCTACTGCAGCGGCTACATCAGCGATGACGAGGCTGGCCGCGTGCTGATGGCCAACCTCGACGGCGCCGCCCAGGGCGAGCCGCGCCAGCTGCGCTTCAAGACCGGCATGCGGCGCCGCATCTGGGACCGCAACGTCGTCTCCATCGGCCTGGCCTCGGGCTTCCTGGAGCCGCTGGAGTCCACCAGCCTGTCACTGGTTATCCACGGCGTCAGCGCGCTGGTGGAACTGTTCCCCGACCGCGCCTGCGAGCCCCACCTGGTGGACGAGTACAACCGTCGCATGCGGCAGCAGTACCAGTCCATCCGCGACTTCATCATCCTGCACTACAAGCTCAGCCAGCGCGACGACAGCGAGTTCTGGCGCTACTGTCGCGCCATGCCCATCCCGGACACGCTGGCCCACCAGATCGAAGTCTTCCGCCGCAACGGCCGCGTTGCCATCCTGGACCGCGACAGCTTCGGCGAAGACTCCTGGTACTCGCTGTTCCTCGGCCTGGGCCTGCGCCCCGAATCACTGGACCCGCTGCTGGCCCAGGTGGACGAGGCCCCGTTGCGCGAGCACTTCAAGCGGCTGCATCTGGCGGTCTCACGTACCGTGGATGGCATGCCTGACCATGGGGCTTATCTGGCGCGGCTGGTGGGGCAGGGCGGCTGAGATTGATGATCCCTGCAATGCTTCAGATGCAATCCCACCCCAGCCTCACCCCCCCCGCAGTGCCGGCAGACGAACTTGTAGAACGCGTTGTCGCCGGCCGGCTCGTAGTCGCGGGTGGCGGCGGTCCATTGCTTGTCGGTCTTGCCGTAGCGCTGGCACCAGTCGGCCTTCACGGCGTCGCTGGCGTTCGCCACATCGTCTTCCGATGCGTCGCCATGGAACTCACAGGCGTCGTTGCAGTGCGCCAGCCACTCCTCCTGCTGCCAGCAGGAGTAGCCCGGCGTGCGGCGGCTCACCTCGTCGACGATGTCGGCAGCCACGCCGGCCTGCTGCAGCGGCGCCGGGTCCGAGAAGCTGGCGCCCAGCTTGGCGGCGGCCGAGCCGTCGGCGATGCACCAGGGGCACAGCTTCTCGTCCAGGTCGCTGGTCGCATAGACCGGCTGCACATAGACGAAGCCGCGCTGCTCACCGCAGCAGGCGCAGGTGATGGCGCGGGGTTCGATGGCGCCGGTGGCCAGCGGGTCGGGGTGGTAGCGGAAGTGGGGCAGGTCCATGCCGTCACGCTAACAGAGCGCCGCCTCAGCCCGCCGTGCGGCGTTCCTTCAGGAAGTCCGCATAGGCCAGCGCGCTGCGCTTGAGCGTGCGCTGCTGGGTCTCGAAGTCCACATGCACGAGGCCGAAGCGGCGCTCGTAGCCGAAGGCCCATTCGAAGTTGTCCAGCAGCGACCAGACGAAGTACCCACGCACGTCCACGCCGTTGTCCATCGCGCGCGAGCAGGCGGCGAAGTGGCGCTTCAGGTAGCTCTGGCGCTGGGCGTCGTCCACGCCACCGCCGCTCACCGCGTCGGCGCTGGACATGCCGTTCTCGGTGATGAAGATGGGCGGCAGGTTGGCGTACTCGGCCTTGAAGGCTTCGAGCAGGTCTTGCAGGCCTTGCGGGTAGACCTCCCAGTCCATGGTCGTGCGCTCCACGTCGGGCTCGCGCACCCAGTCAATCGTGTCGGGGCCGGCGGAGCGCAGCACGGCGCGGCTGTAGAAGTTCAGGCCCAGGTAGTCGATGGGGCGGCGGATGATGTCCATGTCGCCGGCCAGCGCCAGCGGCTCGCAGCCCTTCCAGTAGCGCCACAGGTCGGCGGGGTACTCGCCCTTGAGCAGCGGGTCCAGCACCCAGCGGTTCTGGTAGGTCTCGAACAGCAGCGCGGCGTCGCGGTCGGCCGGCGTGTCGGTCAGCGGATAGCCCGGCGCCACGTTGGCGACGATGCCGTGTTGCGCCTTCGGGTCGTTGGCGCGCATGGCCGGCAGCGCCAGACCATGGCCCAGCAGCAGGTGGTGCATGGCCTGCACGCCCCAGCGCGGCACGGCGTGGCCCGGCGCATGGTGGCCGTTGCCATAGCCCAGGTAGGCCGAGCACCAGGGCTCGTTGTGCGTGGCCCAGGCGCTCACGCGGCCGCCGCCCAGGCGTCGCGTCATCAGGTCGGCGTAGTCGGCGAAGCGGTAGGCGGTCTCGCGGTTCAGCCAGCCGCCCTTGTCTTCGAGGTGCTGGGGCAGGTCCCAGTGGTACAGCGTCACATAGGCGGCGATGCCGCGCCGGGCCATGCCGTCCAGCAGCCGCTGGTAGAAGTCGATGCCGCGCTCGTTGGGCTGGCCCGCCTCGTTCATCACCCGCGGCCAGGCGATGGAGAAGCGGTAGGCATCCACGCCCAGGCGCTGCAGGATGTCCAGGTCTTGCTCGAAGCGGTGGTAGTGGTCGCAGGCCACGTCGCCGTTCTCGCCGCGCAGCACCTTGCCGGGCGTCGCGCAGAAGCGGTCCCAGATGGACTCCAGCCGGCCGTCCTCGCGCGCCGCGCCTTCAATCTGGTAGGACGAGGTGCCGGCACCGAACACGAAGCCGGGGCGGCGCATCAGGGAGGCCGCGGGCGGGGCGATGAGGTCGCTGAGTGAGGCGTTGGAGGTCATGAACGGCGTCGGCAAGGTCAGGGGGAGGGCGGCAGCGCCTGCAGCGCGTTGCGCCATGGGGTCAGGGCTTGCGGGTCCGCGGGCAGCGGGCCGCGCAGGCCGCAGATGAAGGCGGCATAGCGGTTGGCCAGCGCCAGCGTGGCGGCCAGGTCGCGGTCCAGCGCCAGGCCGGCCAGCAGCAGGGCGGTGAAGGCGTCGCCGGCACCGACGGTGTCGACCAGGCGCGGCTGCGGCTCGCCCGGCCCACGGGCCAGCAGCGCACCGCCGGGGCCATAGAAGCGCCAGCCTTCGGCGCCGCAGGTCAGCATCAGGCGTTGCAGCGCGAAGCGGGCCATCAGCGCGGCCACCTGCGCGGCCTCGTCGGCGGCGCCGTCGGTGAACCAGTCGGCCAGCCGGGCCAGTTCCTCGTCGTTGACCTTGACCCAGTCGGCCAGCATCAGCGATTCGGCGGCAAGCAGCGGCGTGTCGGTGCCGGGGCGCAGGTTCAGGTCCAGCAGGCGCAGGCCGGCAAAGCCCTTCACCAGCGCGCGAATGGCGGCGCGCGAGTCGGCATGGCGCTGGGCCAGGCTGCCGAAGTACAGAACGGCCGGGCGGGCGTCGGCCAGCAGCGCCAGGGCGGGCGCGGCGTCCAGGTGGTCCCAGGCGGCATCGCCGTGGATCTCGAAGCGGTGGGCGCCGCCGGGCTGCTCGTGCACGCTGACGCGGCCGGTCGCATGCCTGGTGTCGCGCTGCAGGCCTTGTTCGCCCAGGCCGTAGCGCCGTGCGCTGGCGCGCACCATGTGGCCGTTGGCATCGTCGGCGCCGATGCGGCTGATGAACAGCGCCGGCACGCCCAGCGCCGCCAGCGAGCGGGCCACGTTGAACGGCGCGCCGCCGGGGACCGGGCCGTCATGGAATTCATCGACCAGGGCTTCGCCCAGGACGGCGAGGGTGCGAGGGTTCATGGGTTGTGTGCAGGGGTGCTTCATTCTATGCAACAACAATTGTTTAGTGAACAATTGTGGATGGTGGCGTTCCCGGAGTCGGCCGCCACGGGCGCCCGGGCCTGCCTGGCCAGGGCCGGTGCCACAATCGCGCCGGTTTCAGCGAGCTAAACAGGGTTGAGGGACATGGCCGACAAGCGGGGAGTGACGATTCGGGAACTGGCCCAGGCCGCGGGGGTGTCCATCGGCACCGTGTCGCGGGCGCTGAAGGGCCAGCCCGGTCTGTCGGAGCAGACCCGCAGCCAGGTCATGGAGGTGGCGCAGCAGCTGGGCTACGACACGGCCAAGCTGCGCTCGGTCAAGCCGCGCCGCATGTTGTTCCTCTACAGCCGGCACCTGGGCTCGCTGGCCACCAACCCCTTCTACTCCTATGTGCTGCACGGCGCCGAGATGGCCTGCCGCGAGGCCGGCGTGCCGCTGAGCCTGATGTCGGTCGTGCCGGGCGACGACGTGGCGGCCCAGGTGCGTCGCCACGAGGCCGATGCGCTGCTGGGTGCCGGCTACTTCGACCCGGAGGTCATGGAAGCCGTGCGCCGCTGCGAGCTGCCGCTGGTGCTGGTGGACCACTTCTACCCCGGCGTGCGCTGCGTCAACGACGACAACCAACTGGGCGGCTGGCTGGCCACGCGCCATCTGCTGGAGTGCGGCGCGCAGCGCGTGGCCGCCATCTTCGGGCCGCCAACGCACTACTCCGTCGCCTTGCGCGCCAAGGGCTTCCGGCGCGCGCTGTTCGAGGCGGGCCGGCTGTTCGACCCGGAGTACGAGGTGACGCTGGACCCGGTGATGGAGTACCGCGATGCCGGCCGCGACGCGATGCGCCGGCTGCTGGCGCTGCCGCAGCGGCCCGATGCCGTGTTCGCCTACAACGACTCGACCGCGATCGCCGCCATCGAGTACTGCCAGGAGCAGGGCCTGCGCGTGCCCGAGGACATCCGCTTCATCGGCTACGACGACATCGAGGCCGCGTCGCGCTGCCGGCCGCCGCTGTCCACCGTGAAGATGGACAAGGAGGCGCTGGGTCACATGGCCGCGCGGGCCCTCATCGAGGGCAACACCGAGCCCAACGAGGAGTCTTTGCCGGTGGAGCTGGTGGTGCGCGAAAGCTCCATGGCCGCACCGGTCGCGGCCGAGGCGCCGGCGCCCCGCCGCGCGCGCCGGCAGGCCGCCGTCGCGTCCCGCTGAACCCGCCGCAGCGCTGCACCGCCTAGGTGTTTCACCGCTTATCCAGGCCGGAGTTGCGCAACAAAAATAGCTTTGTTTACTAAAAAGCGTCGTGCCAGCGACCGCAGGAGACAAAGCCGTGATTGCCGATGCCGATGGGGCCGCCGCGCCGCTGACACCCCGACCCGCTGCCGCTGCGCCGGCCGCGGCCCCCGCGCCCATCGACGACCGCGTGCCCACCGCGCAGAAGGTGGGCTTCGGCCTGGGCTCCTTCCTGGACATGTGGGGGCACTGGCTGTACCAGTCGCTGGCCTTCCACGTCTTCAACGTGTTCCTGGGCGTGGCGCCGCAGCTGATCTCGATGGCGCTGGGCATCAAGATCTTCGTGGACGCCGTCTCCGACGCGCTGTTCGGCTGGATCTCCGACAACACCCGCACCCGCTGGGGCCGCCGCCGGCCCTTCATCCTGGTGGGCGGCATCCTGTCGGGCATCGGCCTGCCGTTGATGTTCGCCGTGGGCCGCGGCTGGAGCGACACCGAGTACTTCCTGTTCATCCTCGTCTCGACCTGCCTGTACGCGCCGGTCATGAGCTGCTTCGCGATGCCCTGGAACAGCCTGGGCGCCGAGCTGACGCCGGGCTACCACGAGCGCACCCGCGTCATGTCGGTGAAGAACGCGATCCAGAAGATCCCCGAGCTGGCGATGTTCGTCGCCGCGCAGTTCACGACGCTGGCGGTGTTCCACGACGCCAGCGGCAAGCCCGACATCCTGAAGGGCGCGCAGGTCTACACCACCCTGTTGGGCGGCATCATGATCGTCGTGTCGGTGCTGATCTTCACGCTGACGCGCGAGCGCTACTACGAAAGCTTCGTCGCCCGCAGCACACAGCGCGT
>JBKBVY010000188.1:0-6618 GCA_046289335.1 Roseateles sp.
AGCGCCAGGTCCAGCTCCAGCAGGCGCTGGTCGCGGCTCACCAGCAGGCGCAGCCGGTCGGCGCCCGGGGCCAGCAGGGCCGGGATGTCGTCCAGCCGGCGCAGCCGCCAGCCGTTGCAGCCGAGGATCTCATCGCGGGCGTTGACGCCGCCGGCCTCGGCCGCGCCGCCGGCCAGCACGTGGCTGACCTGCATGCCCGTCAGCGCCGCCTCGCGCACGCGCAGGCCCAGGCGCTGGGCCAGGCTCTGACGGCCCTCCTCGCGCCAGACCACGCCCTGTTGCGCCAGCAGCTCGCGCAGCGGCAGCTCGTCCGTGCCGTGCACCCAGCCGTGCAGCTGCGCGGCCAGCGCCGCGCCGCCCAGCGCGCCAGTCTCGCGCAGGATGTCGTCCTCGGTGACTGGCCCACCACCGCTGGCCTGCCACAGCCGGGCCATCAGCGCGTCCAGGCTGGCCCCCCGCGCACGCAGACTCAGGTCCAGGCACAGCGCGACCAGCGCGCCCTGCGCGTAGTAGTTGCTCGTCGTGTTGGGGCTGTTCTCGTCGGGGCGGTAGTACTTGGTCCAGGCCTCGAAGCTGGCCGCGCTCAGCGGCTGCACGCGCCGCCCCGGCATGCCCAGCACGCCGTTGATCGAGGCCGCCAGCAGCTTGAGGTAGCGCGGCGCGTCCACCAGGCCGGCGCGGCGCAGCATCAGCTCGTCGTAGTAGCTCGTGAAGCCCTCGAAGCACCACAGCAGCTCGGTGTAGTTCTCGCGCTGGTAGTCCAGCCGCGCGAACTCGGCCGGCCGCAGGCGCTTGACGTGCCAGGCATGGAAATACTCGTGGCTGAACAAGCCCAGCAGCCGCACATAGGCGTCGCCGCGTTCGTCACCCTCGGCAGCCGTGGGCAGCTCGCGGCGCGCGCAGATCAGCGCCGTGCTGGCGCGGTGCTCAAGCCCGCCGTGGCCCTCGTCCACGGCCCAGAGCAAAAAGCTGTAGCGCTCGAAGGGCGCGCCGCCCCAGAACGCGATCTGCGCCTCGCAGATGCGCCGCACGTCGGCCAGCAGCCGGGTGCCATCGAAGCTGGGCCAAGCGCCGGCCACCACCACGCGGTGCGGCACGCCCGCGGCGCTGAACTCGCCCTGCCAGTGCGCACCAATCTCGAAGGGATGGTCCAGCAGCTCGTCGTAGTCGGCGGCCTCGTAGCCGCCGTCCACCGGCCGCATCTCGGTGGCCACCTGCCAGCCGGCCGGCACGGCCGCCAGCTCAAGGCGGTGCGGCTCGCCCTCACGGCCGTGCGCGCGCAGGCACAGGCTGCTGGCGTTGAAGAAGGCACGCTCGCTGTCCAGCCAGGCGGTGCGCACCGAGGGGTCGAAGGCATAGACCTCGTAGCTCAGCTCCAGCGCCACGCCGGGCGCGCAGCGCACGCGCCAGCTGGCCTTGTCCAGCTGCGCCACGGCCAGCGCCTGGCCGGCCTGCCGGGCCTGCAGCCCGCTGAGCTGCTTGGCGAACTCGCGCACCAGGTAGCTGCCCGGGATCCACACCGGCAGGCTGAAATCCTGCTCGGCCGCCGGCTCGGCCAGCGTCAGCGTGACGCGGTAGCGGTGCGCCGCGGGGTCGGCCAGCTCGATGCGGTAGCGCGGGCCTGCCATCAGCTGCCCGCGGCCGCGAGGAAGCAGCTCAGCGACGCGACGGCCGTCAGCCGGAAGCGCAGCGTCAGCCACTGCGCCGCGCCGAGCTGCGGATAGACACGCCGGTCCAGCACATAGCAGCTGATCAGCACCGCGCCGTGCAGGGCCAGGCCCGCATAGGGCGACATCAGCACGCCCAGCCAGCCCAGCAGCATCGCGCTGACGCCCCAGACCAGCGGCAGCTGCCCCGACAGGCCGCGCGCGAACGACAGGCCCCAGTGGATGCCCCCCAGGAAGGCGATGATCAGCCCGGCATAGGCGGACAGGGCCAGGCTGACGAAGGCATGCTGTTCCAGATTGCGGTCGCTGATCAGCCAGATCAGCGCGCTGCCCAGCACGAACGGAATCAGGCCGGCATAGCCCAGTTGATGGACCCGGCGGCGTGTGTCTGCGTCCATGGCGTCAGGGCTTGGTCGCCAGCGCCTGCAGGCGCCGATCCAGTTCCACCGCGCCGACGGCACCCGGGATGCGGTTGCCATCCTCCAGCAGGATGGCCGGCGTGCCGTTCACGTGGATGCGGCGCGACAAGGCCAGATTGCGCTCCACGGCGGTGCTGTCGCAGTTGGCTGGGGCCTTGGGCGGCGCTTCGCCCCTCAGCATCCAGGCCTGCCAGGCGGCCGTGCCGTCCTTGGCGCACCAGATGGCGCGCGCCTTCTCCGGCGAATCGCCACCCAGGATGGGGATGAGGAAGGTGTAGACCGTCACGTCCTTGAGCTCCTGCAGCGACTTCTCGAAGCGCTTGCAGTAGCCGCAGTTGGGATCGGCGAACACGGCGATGCGGCGCTTGCCGTCGCCGCTCTTCCAGACCAGCGCGTCCTTGAAAGGCAGGCTGGCGAAATCCACCCGGTTGATCTGCGCGACGCGCTCTTCGGTCAGGTTCTTCTTGGCCTTGAGGTCGTAGATCTCGCCCTCGATGAGAAAGCTGCCGGTGGGATCCGTGTAGCGCACCTCGTTGCCGATGCGCACCTCCCACAGCCCCGGCACGGGGCCTTGACGCACCTCGTCGATCTTGGGCGCGGTGGGCATGCGCTCGGCAAAGGCCTTGCGGATGGCGGCCTCATTGGCCAGGGCGGGCAAGCAGGCCGCAGCCAGCAAGCCGGCCAGGAAGCGTGGGGAAGACAACACGGTATGGACTGCGCGAGGTGAGTGAGTTAGCGACCCAGGGCGCGCTGAGTCAGCCAGCGCTTCACGGGCGTGAGGTGATTCAGGGCGTCGAGCCCGCGGTTCCGCAGATTCTGTGCCAGCGGCGAGGGGTGCACGAAGAGGCGCTGCAGCGCGTCGGTCAGCCCGCCCATGGCCAGCGTGGGGGCCAGGCGCTCACGGGCATAGCGGCGCAGCAGCTTCTCGTCGCCCAGCGGCCGCCAGGGTTCGCGGGCCGCCAACACGCGCGCCAGCGCAGCGACGTCGCCCAGCCCCAGGTTCAGGCCCTGGCCGGCCAGCGGATGCACCACATGGGCGGCATCGCCCAGCAGCACCCAGCCACGGCCGCTGACCTGGCCCGCGCGCGCCAACGCCAGCGGCCAGCTGGAGCGCTCGCCGGCCAGCGTCAGTCGCCCCACGGCGTCGCCCGTGACGGCGTGCAACGCCTGCTCGAAGGCCGCCGCGTCCAGCGTCTGCAGCCACTCGGCACGCGCGGCGTCGCAGGACCACACCAGCCCGTAGGAGGCACCTGCGGCGGGGCGCTCGAAAGGCAGCAGCGCCAGCACCTCACCGCCGGCACGGAACCACTGCCGCGCCACACCCTGGTGCGGCCGGTCGGCCGTCAGCCGCGCGGCCAGCGCCCGATGCCCGTAGGCCTGGGCCTTGAACTCGACGCCCAGCGCCGCGCGCGCGGCCGACTCGCGGCCCTCGCACAGCGCCGTCAGCGCGGCAGCGCAGTCGTCCGCCACGTCTTTGACATGCGGCGAGAAGCGCAGCGCCAGCGCCAGCTGCTCGTCCAGCGCGGCCGCATCGACGATGAAGGCCAGCTCGCTCAGCCCCTGCTGCCAGGCCGAGAAGCTCAGCCTGCCGGCCGGCTGGTCGGACCGGCCGTCGCCACAGACGACCATGTCGTAGACGGGGCTGACCGCGTCGGGCGGCAGCGCGTGCCAGATCTTGAGCTCGGTCAGCAGCCGCACGGACGCGGCATTGAGCGCATAGGTGCGGACGTCGCCAGCACGCGCGGGCGCAGGCCGGCCCGTCATGCCCACGGACAAGCCCTGGGCCGCCAGCGCCAGCGCCAGGCTGCTGCCCACCGCGCCCCGGCCCCTGACACAGACATCCACGTTTTGCATGGCGGCATTGTAGGCAGGGGGTCGCCGCCGCCCCGGGCCGACGCGGCGGCAAGCCCCTGCGCCGCGGCCGACTAAAATCCTGCCCCCGGCGCGCCGCTCCGCGGCGACCGCCCTCTCCCTACGGAAAGCCCCAGCCATGAGCCTCAAATGCGGCATCGTGGGCCTGCCCAACGTCGGCAAGTCCACGCTTTTCAACGCCTTGACCAAAGCCGGCATCGCCGCCGAGAACTATCCGTTCTGCACCATCGAGCCCAACGTGGGCGTCGTGGAGCTGCCCGACCCGCGGCTGGCTGCACTGGCCGAGATCGTCAAGCCCGAACGCGTGGTGCCGGCGGTGGTGGAGTTCGTCGACATCGCCGGCTTGGTGGCCGGGGCCAGCAAGGGCGAGGGCCTGGGCAACCAGTTCCTCTCGCACATCCGCGAGACCGACGCCATCGTCAACGTGGTGCGCTGCTTCGAGGACCCCAACGTCATCCACGTCAACGGCCGCGTCGACCCGATTGCGGACATCGAGGTCATCCAGACCGAGCTGTGCCTGGCGGACCTGGGCACGGTCGAGAAGAGCCTCGTGCGCTACAGCAAGGTCGCCAAGGCCGGCGGCGACAAGGACGCGGCGCGCCTGGTGGACGTGCTGAAGAAGTGCCAGGCCGCGCTGGACGAGGCCAAGCCGGTGCGCTCCATCGCCTTCAGCAAGGAAGAGCTGGCCGTGCTGAAGCCGCTGTGCCTGATTACCGCCAAGCCGGCGATGTTCGTCGGCAACGTGGCGGAGGACGGCTTCGAGAACAACCCCTTCCTGGACCGCCTGCGCGAGTACGCCGCCAGCCAGAACGCGCCGGTCGTGGCCATCTGCGCCAAGACCGAGGCCGACCTGGCCGACATGAGCGACGAGGACCGCACGCTGTTCCTGGCCGAGATGGGCCAGGACGAACCCGGCCTGAACCGGCTGATCCGTGCGGCCTTCAAGCTGCTGGGGCTACAGACCTACTTCACCGCGGGCGTCAAGGAAGTGCGCGCCTGGACCGTGCCCATCGGCGCCACCGGCCCGCAAGCGGCGGGCGTCATCCACACGGACTTCGAGCGCGGCTACATCCGTGCCCAGACCATCGCCTACGACGACTTCATCCGCTACCGCGGCGAACAGGGCGCCAAGGACGCCGGCAAGATGCGCGCCGAAGGCAAGGACTACGTCGTCAAGGACGGCGACGTGCTGCACTTCCTGTTCAACGTCTGATCAGCGCATCACGATCAGCTGGACGCGGCGGTTGATGCTGCGCCCCTCGCGGGTGTTGTTGTCGGCCAGCGGCGCGGATTCGCCATAGCTGATCGTGGCCATGCGCGCCAGCGGCAGGCCGGCGCGAGCCAGGTACATGCGCACGGCTTCGGCACGCTGCAGGCCGAGCTGATGGTTGAGCGCATCGCTGCCGGTCGCATCGGTGTGGCCCTGGATCTCGACGAACACGGGCTGGTTGTCGGCCTTGAGCTTGGCGACCAGCTGGTCGAGCTCACGCTGGGCCGCAGCGGTGAGCTCGGCACGGCCCGAGCTGAATCTGATCTTGTCGTCGGTCAGCAAGGTGCTCATCAGCAGCCCGGGCGGCGCGGGCAGGTTCTTGGCGGCCTGGGCGCGCGCAGCCGCCTCCTGCTCCAGCGCCGCAATGCGGGCCTCGCCGCCGCGCAGCCGGCCGTCCAAGGCCTTGAGCCCATCGTCCTGCGCCTGCACGCGGCTGCCAAGGTCGTCCACGCGGGCCTGCACCGGCGCAACGGTCTCTCTGACGAAGTCCTGGGTGGCGCAAGCGCTCAGCAGCATGGCGCTGGTGACGACGATCAGGGAGGAAAGCCTAGCCATTGTTGAACTCCTGCAATCACGAAGAGCTGCGACTCTAGGCAGTCCGCTTGCGGCAGAGGTGGCGCAGACGTACCGAGTTGTGTACAGACCTCGCGCCATTCACCGGCTGCGAAAACCCTTACCCCTGCTTGCGATGTGGATCGCAGGGTGGCCTCGTCAATAGAGACGCACGGCGTGATCGAACTGCCAGGTGCGGCGGATCTCGACGACGTCGTAGTCGCGCAGCAGCGCCGGCGGGAACGCGGGGTAGTTCTCGTGGCTTTGCACGATGCGGCGTATCGCATCGTCCACCGCCGGCGCGCCGCTGGAGCGCACGAAGCTGATGCCCTCCACCGAGCCGTTGCTGCGCACGGCCACCGTGACCATGGCCTCGCCGTGCGGCTGGCGCAGCAGCTCGCGCAGTGGCTCCAGGTTGGTGTTCTGCTCGATCTTGCGCGCCCAGGCTTCGGCATAGGCAACCAACGCGGCGTTGCTGTCGGTGCGGCCAAACAGCCGGCCGCGGCGTGCGGGCGCCCAGTCGGGGCGCCGGCTGTCGGCCTGGCGCTGGGCGTCCCGTCGTGCGTCGCGCTCGGCGGCCTCGGCGTCCAGCTGGCGGCCGATGGCGCGCTTGCGGGCCTCGCGCTGCTCTTCCTCGGCCTGGGCGGCCGCCACACGGGCGGCTTCCAGCCGGGCAGCCTCGCGCGCCTGCTGCCGGGCCAGGTCGAGCTCGGCCAGCGCGCTGGCGCGGCTGGCCGGCGTGGCCGAGGCGGCGCGCACCTTGATCGCCGAGCAGTATGCGGTCTTCAACGACGAGGTCATGCCCGGCCTGGCCCGCCAGGGCATCGTCGTGCTCAAC
>JBKBVY010000189.1:0-6535 GCA_046289335.1 Roseateles sp.
CTTGTGGACCGAACGACGGGGTCGGGTCAGCACGCAGGTGTTGAACGAGTACTACGCCGTGGCCACCCGCAAGCTGGGCAACAGCGTCACCCGGGGCGATGCCCGCGCCGAGGTGCGCCGCTCGATCGCCGGCGACTATGGCCCGCTCTACCAGGTGGCCTACCTCGTGGGCGGCTGGCAGTTCCGTGCCCTGCACGAGGAACGGGTGCGGCAGGGCGGCTGGAGCGAGCGCGAGTTCCACGACCGCGTGCTGCGCGAGTCCACCCGCAGCGAGCAGGCCTACGAGGCCGCGCAGATCGCGCTGAAGGACGGCGAGGGCTCGGCCGCCGGCCGGCTGCGCGAGCACGAGGCCAAGCGCGAGGCGCTGCGCAAGGCCTCGCGCGAAAGCCGCGAGGCCAAAGCCAGGTTCCCCGCGGCCTGGGTCACGCCCGCCGCGCTGGCCGCGCTGCGTGACGAGTTCGAGAACGCCCGCCAGGCCGAGATCCGCGCCCACCATGTGGACCAGGAGCTGGAGGCCGGCCACTGGGAGGTGGATGCCAGCGTGGTGGAGCGCCATGCCCGCATGGCGGCCCAGGTGCACGAGCAGGACACCCAGCTCAGCGACCGCCGCGCCAGCAACGAGCTGGCCCGCATCGCCGCCTTCAACGCCCGCGAGCGCTACATCGACGTGATGCGCGCCACCGTGCGCCGCTACAAGAAGAACGTCGCCGAGCTGGGCGAGCTGGCCGGCGTGACGGCCGAGGCCATCCTGCCCCACCTGGACAACGACGACACCGTGCTGGCCCAGGCCGGCCTGCAGGTCAAGTTCAACTTCGACGGCAAGGGCGAGGTGGGCCTGAACGACGGCGAGGCCTCGGGCGGCCAGCAGGTGCTCAAGAGCCTGATCCTCCTGGTGGGCCTGATGAAGGACGACGAGACGCCCGGCGGCTTCGTCTTCATCGACGAGCCCTTCGCCCACCTGGACGTGCGCAACATCCAGCTGGTGGGCCACTTCCTGCGCAGCACCCGCGCGCAATACCTGCTGACCACCCCGATCACGCACAACGTCGAGGTGTTCGAGCCCAGCGAGATCACGCTGGTGACCAGCAAGAAGCCGCGCGGCGAGCGCTGGGCGCCGCCCATCGCGGTGCTGGCGCGCCGGCCCGAAGTCTCGGCCTATGACTGACTGGGACCGGCCGTCGCCGTTCACGCTGCAGCTTGCGCCCGCGGCCGAACACATCGACGGCCTGGGCCACACCAACAACGCGGTCTATGTGCAGTGGTGCGAGCAGGT
Organism: Roseateles sp.; assembly: GCA_046289335.1. Classification (GTDB taxonomy): domain Bacteria; phylum Pseudomonadota; class Gammaproteobacteria; order Burkholderiales; family Burkholderiaceae_C; genus Pelomonas. The sequence continues at coordinate 1,274 of JBKBVY010000189.1, forward strand.
GGCCTGGGCGCACTCCGAGGCGCTGGGCCTGAGCCTCGCAGACTACCGGCGGCTGGACCGCGCCATGGCCATCCGCGAAGGGCATTACGACTACCTGCTGCCGTCCTTCGAAGGCGAGGCGCTGGTACTGGGCACCTGGCTCACGGCCAGCGACGGCAAGCTGACGATGGAGCGGCGCTTCCAGCTGAAGCGCGCGAGCGACGGCGCCACGCTGGTGCGCGGGCGCTGGCAGCTGGTGTGCATCGAGATCAGCAGCGGCAAGCCGAAGCGCATGCCGCCGGAGTTCCTGGCCATCTACGACGCCGCGGTGGTGCCTCAAACCGATTGATATACGTTTTGTATACGAATCGTATATAGTCGCGGCATGGGAATCGTCAAAATCTCCGATCCGCTCCACGAGAGCCTGCGCGTGGCCAGCCAGGCGCTGTCACGTTCCATCAACGCCCAGGCCGAGCACTGGATGCGCATCGGCATGCTGGCCGAGCTGCATCCGCAGCTGAGCCACAGCGAGCTGTGCCAGCTGCTGATCCGTGCCGAGCAGGAGGGCGGGCTGGACCTGGCCCGCGTGGCCGGCTGGGCCCAGCCCGCCAAGGCCAAGGGGGCACGGGCATGAAGAGCCTCAAGCTGCGCAGCCCCGAGGAAGTCGCCAAGGCCCGCAAGGCCGGCCATCTCATCGCCGAGGTGCTGGCCATGCTCAAGCCCCACGTCGTGCCCGGTGTGACGACCGAGGAGCTGGACGACCTCTGCCACGACTACATCGTCAACACGCTGAAGTGCACGCCGTCCAACGTGGGCTATCACGGCTATCCCAAGACGGCCTGCATCTCGCCCAATCATGTCGTCTGCCACGGCATCCCGAGCAAGGACAAGCGGCTCAAGAAGGGCGACATCGTCAACGTGGACGTGACGCTGACGACGCCCGACGGCTGGTTCGGCGACAGCAGCCGCATGTTCATCGTCGGCGAGGCCAATGTGCTGGCGCGCCGGCTGGTGATGACCACCTACGAGGCGCTGCGCGCCGGCATCCGCCAGGTGCGCCCGGGCGCGACGTTAGGCGATGTGGGCCATGCCATCCAGCAGGTCGCCCACGCGGCCGGCTTCAGCGTCGTGCGCGAGTACGGCGGCCACGGCATCGGCGACGTCTACCACGACGAGCCGCACGTCAACCACTTCGGCCGGCCGGGCGAAGGCCTGAAGCTGCAGGAGGGCATGATCTTCACGATCGAGCCCATGCTCAACGCGGGCGGCGCCGCCATCCGCGAGCTGAACGACGGCTGGACGGTGGTGACCAAGGACCACTCGCTGTCGGCGCAGTGGGAGCACATGGTCACCGTGACCAAGGACGGCTTCGAGATCCTGACGCCGTGGCCGGATGGGGTGGGGGAGTATCCGGCGATTGATTGAACCGGCAGGTTGGGGGGAGCTTGCGCCCCCCAAAGTTTCGGCGGCTGGATTTGTAGGGGTTTGCGCTGCCCGCAAATCTGCCGCTTGCTGAAGCGCGTCAAGCTGCCAGCGATGTTTCCCGCCGAAGCGCCCGCGCCGCCTCCACCATCCTGCCCAATGCGGCCTCTGTCTCCTCCCACCCCCGCGTCTTCAACCCGCAGTCCGGGTTGACCCACAGCAGCTCGGGCGGGATGACCTCGGCGGCCTTCTTCAGCAGCCGCAGCATCTCGGCCGTTTCCGGCACGCGCGGCGAGTGGATGTCGTAGACGCCGGGGCCGATCTCGTTGGGGTACTTGAACTGCCCGAAGCCGCGCAGCAGCTCCATGTCGGAGCGGCTGGTCTCGATGGTGATGACATCCGCGTCCATCGCGGCGATCTCGGGCAGGATGTCGTTGAACTCCGAGTAGCACATGTGGGTGTGGATCTGCGTGTCGTCGCGCACCGGGCTGGCCGACACACGGAAGGCGCGGGTGGCCCAGGCGAGGTAATCGCCCCAGGCCGCGCGGCGCAGCGGCAGACCCTCGCGGAAGGCGGGCTCGTCGATCTGGATGACGGCGATGCCGGCGGCCTCCAGGTCGGCCACCTCGTCGCGGATGGCCAGCGCGATCTGCAGCGCGGTGTCGGCACGCGGCTGGTCGTCGCGCACGAAGGACCATTGCAGCAGCGTGATGGGGCCGGTCAGCATGCCCTTCATGGGCTTCTTCGTCAGGTTCTGCGCGTAGACGGTCCAGTCCACCGTCATGGCCTGGGGGCGTGACACGTCGCCGAACAGCACCGGCGGCTTCACGCAGCGCGAGCCGTAGCTCTGCACCCAGCCGTTGGCGGTGAACGCGAAGCCCGACAGCTGTTCGCCGAAGTACTCGACCATGTCGTTGCGCTCGGCCTCGCCGTGCACCAGCACGTCCAGGCCCAGCGCCTCCTGCTTCTCGACGGCGAGGCGGATCTCGCGCTGCATGGCCTCGCGATAGGCGGCTTCATCCAGCGCGCCGCGCTTGAAGGCGGCGCGCGCAGCGCGGATCTCGGGCGTCTGCGGGAAGGAGCCGATGGTGGTGGTGGGGAAGGCGGGCAGGTTCAGGCGCTGGCGCTGCGCGGCCCGGCGGGCGGGGAAGGGCGAGCGGCGCTGGTCGGCATCGGCGGGCAGGGCCTTCAGCCGCGCGGCGACGGCGGCGTTGCGCACGCGGCGGCTGCTGATGCGCGTGGCGCGGGCGATGCGGGCCTCGGCCAGCTCGCGGCTCACGCTCATCTCGTCGCCCCACAGCGCGCGCTTGAGCACGCGCAGCTCGTCCAGCTTCTCGACGGCGCCGGCCAGCCAGGACTGCAGCTCGGTGTCCAGCGCGGGGTCGTGCCGCAGGCTGTAGGGCACGTGCAGCAGCGAGCACGACGGCGCCACCCACAGCCGCCCGCCGCGCAGGGCTTTCACATGGCGCAGCTGCACGAGGGCGGCGTCGAGGTCGCTGCGCCAGATGTTGCGGCCGTCGATGATGCCCACCGACAGCTCGCGGTCCGGCGGCAGGCGCCGGGCCACGGGCAGCAGTTCGGCGGGCGCGCGCACGGCGTCCACATGCAGGCCGGCCACGGGCAGCTCGCAGGCCAGGTCCAGGTTGTCGCCCAGCGGCGAGAAGTAGGTGGCCAGTAGCAGCGGCTGGCCCACGACGCCCAGCCGGGCATAGGCCTGGCGCAGCGCCTCGCGCCAGGCGGGGCTGAGGTCCAGGCCCAGGATGGGCTCGTCCAGCTGCACCCAGGTCACGCCGCGCGCGGCCAGGCGGGTCAGCAGCTGTTCGTAGACGGGCAGCAGTCGCTTGAGCAGCGCCAGCCGGTCGAAGCCGGCCTGCTTGCTCTTGCCCAGGTACAGGAAGCTCACCGGCCCCAGCAGCGCGACCTTGGGGCTGGCGGGCAGGGCGATGGCCTCGTCCACCTCGGCCAGCAGGCGGTCGGCGTGCAGCTGGAAGTCGGTGGCGGCGTCGAACTCGGGGACGAGGTAGTGGTAGTTGGTGTCGAACCACTTGGTCATCTCCAGCGCGGGCCCATGGGTGGCCGTGCCACGGGCCATCGCAAAGTAGCGCTGCAGCGGCGGCTCATTGCCGGTGAAGCCGAAGCGGGCCGGCTCGCAGCCGAACAGCTGGATCAGCTGGGCCACATGGTCGTAGAGCGCGAAGTCGCCGACCGTCACATGGTCCAGCCCGGCGTCTTGCTGCAGCCGCCAGTGCCGGGCGCGCAGCGCGGCGGCCTGGGCTTCCAGTGCCGTGGCGGGCAGCTCGCCGCGCCAGTGGCGCTCCAGCGCGGTCTTCAGTTCGCGGTGCTGGCCCATGCGCGGGAAACCGAGGATATGAGTCTTGATCATGTGGAATCGAAAGGGGATGAATTTCGTTCGTGATGATCCGCAAGCAGGCACAATGAATCAAACGAAACGTTTTCGGGTTCATCAACAGTTCCGCTCATGCAAACACCGCTTGAACTGCGCCACCTGCGCACCCTGGTCGCCTTGCGCGAGGCCGGCAACCTGTCGCGCGCGGCGCAGCTGCTGAACCTCACGCAGTCGGCGCTGTCGCATCAGCTCAAGGGCCTGGAGGAGCATTACGGCGCCGAGCTGTTCGCGCGCAAGAGCAACCCGCTGGTGTTCGGCGTGGTGGGTCAGCGGCTGCTGAAGCTGGCGGACACGGTGCTGCCGCAGGTGGACGAGGCCGACCGCGACGTGCGCCGGCTGGTGGACGGCTCGGCGGGCCAGCTGCGCATCGCGGTGGAATGCCACACCTGCTTCGACTGGCTGATGCCGGCCATGGACGCCTTCCGCGAGCGCTGGCCGGAGGTGGAGCTGGACATCGTGTCGGGCTTCCATGCCGACCCCGTGGGCCTGCTGCACCAGGACCGCGCCGAGCTGGCCATCGTGTCGGACGTGGACGCCGACGAGGCCGGCGTGGCGGTGCATCCGCTGTTCAGCTTCGAGATCGTCGCGCTGCTGCCCAAGGGCCATGCGCTGCTCGGCAAACCCTGGCTCGAGGCCGCAGATTTCAAGGATCACACCCTCATCACCTACCCGGTGCCCGACGAGATGCTGGACCTGGTGCGCCGCGTGCTGCAGCCGGCCGGCATCGCGCCGCCGCGCCGCACCAGCGAGCTGACGGTGGCCATGCTGCAACTGGTGGCCAGCGGGCGCGGCATCGCGGCGCTGCCGCTGTGGGCGGTGGAGGGCTATCTGGCGCGCGGCTATGTGGCGCGCCAGCGCATCGGCGAGGGCGGGCTGACCGGGCGGCTCTACGCCGTCAGCACGCCGAATCTCGCGGCCAAGCCCTTCCTGGCGGACTTCGTGCGGCTGATGCGCGAGACCTCGCTGCTGAACCTGGCCGGGGTCAGTCTGCTCTAGTTGCGTGCGTGGGTCACGCGGTAGTCCGCCACGCCCGGCAGCTCCTGGATGTGGCTGCTGAAGCGGCACAGCGTCTGGCCGCCGTAGTTGCGCTTGGCGGTGCAGACGAAGCGCCATTCCTCCTGCTCGCCCAGCTTCTCGATGGCAACCGACCCCGGCGCGAAGCGGTAGCCCAGGCCGTCGGCAAACTCGGCCAGCTCCTGCTGCGTGAAGCGCCGGCCCGGCGCGCCGCGCACCATCACCGCGATGGCGGGATGCGACGGCAGCTGGTTCTCCAGCTTGGCGCCCCACATCATCAGGCTGGCGCACAGCAGCGTCAGCGCGATGGCGGCGAAGTAGAAGCCCATGCCCAGCACGATGCCGATGGCCGAGGCCGCCCACAGCGAAGCGGCCGTCGTCAGGCCCGAGATGTTCAGGCCCTCGCGCATGATGACGCCGGCGCAGAGGAAGCCGATGCC
>JBKBVY010000190.1:0-6527 GCA_046289335.1 Roseateles sp.
GCGCGAGCTGGTGGTCGAGCGGCCGCTGGCCTGGTTCAAGGCGGGCAAGGCCAAGACGGTGCGGCTGGCCTTGTACGCACACGGCGGGCTGAACTCCGAGGCCGCCTCGGTGCAGCGCATCCGCGTGCTGGCGCCCTACTTCCTGGCCAACGGCATCTACCCCTTGTTCTTCACCTGGAAGACCGGCCCCGGCGAGACGCTGAAGTCCATGCTGGAAGACCTCAAGCACCGCATCCTGGACGGCGGCGACCGCAGCGAGGGCTGGCTGGACCGGCTGCGCGAGGCCGCATCGGAGGCCAAGGACCGCAGCATCGAGGCCGTGGGCCGGCAGTTCGCGCGCGGCGTCTGGAGCGAGATGCGCGAGAACGCCGCCGGCGGCGCCACGCCCGACCATGTGCTGGACCTGAGCGCCCGCCTGCTGCGCGAACTGCGCGACGCGCTGGCCAAGCAGGGCCAGACGCTGGAGCTGCACCTGGTGGGCCATTCGGCCGGCTCCATCCTGCTGGGCCATCTGCTGGGCCGCCTGGCCGGGCCGCAGGCGCTGACGGTGGCCAGCTGCGAGCTGTACGCGGCGGCCTGCTCCAGCGCCTTTGCCGTGCAGCACTACGGCGCCGCCCACCAGGCCGGCGTGCTGCCGCTGGACCGGCTGCGCCTGCACGTGCTGACCGATGCCAACGAACGCGCCGACGGCCTGCCCAGCGCCGAACGCGACATCTACGGCAAGAGCCTGCTCTACCTCGTGTCGCGCGCGCTGGACGACATCCGCAAGCAGCCGCTGCTGGGCATGGAGCGCGCGCTGGTCAAGCCCGAGCCGCACTGGCCGGCCGACCAATGGGCCGACAGCGCCCAGGCCGACATCGCCGCCTGGCGCAAGCTGTGGCCGGCCGGCGGGCTGCTGCACCGGGTCGACAGCCCCAAGGTGCGCACCACCAAGACCGGCGACCAGATCGCCGCCAGCCACGGCAGCTTCGACAACAACATCGACGTGCTGACCGGCACGCTGGAGCGCATCCGCGGCCAAGCCCTGGTGGCGCCCATGGAATGGCTGGACTACTAGCCCACCCCCTACGCGCTTCGCGCGCCCCCTCAAGGGGGCGTCGCCAGCGGCCTGGCAAAGCCAGATCCGCGGCGCCCGCGCGATGAACCCCGGCGCTGCGCGCGGGGATGGGCCGAGAGAGAGAATCCGCGCCCATGAAATACCTGCACACCATGGTTCGCGTCCATGACCTGGACGCCTCGATGAAGTTCTACCGGGACGCGCTGGGCCTCGTCGAGGTCCGGCGCTCGGAGCACGAGGCCGGCCGCTTCACGCTGGTCTATCTGGCGGCGCCGGGCGACGAGGACGCCCAGGTCGAGCTGACCTACAACTGGCCCGATGCGAACGGCCAGGTCGAGGTCTACAGTGGCGGCCGCAACTTCGGCCACCTGGCCTATGCGGTGGACGACATCTATGCCGCCTGCGAGAAGCTGATGGCCCACGGCGTGACCATCAACCGCCCGCCGCGCGACGGCCGCATGGCCTTCGTGCGCTCGCCGGACGGCATCTCCATCGAGCTGCTGCAGGCCGGCCCCGCGCTGGCGCCGGCCGAGCCCTGGGCGTCCATGCCCAACACCGGCAGTTGGTGATTCACAGGGCGAGCGAATCGCCCCAGATGTTGTCCGCCCAGGCCTGCGCGTAGACCGCCTCCGCCGCGCTGGCCGTGGCCGACAGGCCGCCCGCGCCGGGCACCGGCTTCATGGTCTTGTCGGCCGCGTCGTAGCGGTGCACCGAGGCCACGTGCATGGCCTCGTCGGGCGTGACGAAGCTGTAGCAGGTGTTCATCACCAGCGGGTCGGGGTCGGGCGGCTGGCCCTGCAGCAGCCGCAGCACCGCCCCCGCGGCCAGCTTGGCCTGCTGGTTGGCCAGGTGGCCGGACTTGGGCATGGCGGGCGCCGAGAACAGCGCATCGCCCACCACATGCACGCCGGGCAGGCCTTCGGCCTCCATGGTCAGCCAGTCCACGCCCACCCAGCGCCGGTTGCGGTTGGCAAACGGCAGCGCCAGGTCGCCCGCGCGCTGCGGCGGGATGAGGTTCATCACGTCGGCGCGGATGTCCTCGAACTCGAACCTCGCCACGTCGCCGGCCACCGCCTGCAGCTCGGCATTGGGCCGGTACTCCAGCACGCCGGCATGGTGTTGCGCGAAGGCGCGCTCGAACAGCGCGCGCTTGCTCTGCACCTCGGGGTTGGCGTCCAGCACCAGCAGCTTGGCGCGCGGCTTGTGCCGGCGCAGCCAGGACGCAATCAGGCAGGCGCGCTCGTAAGGCCCCGGCGGGCAGCGGTAGGGCGCCTTGGGAATGCTGATCAGCACCACCCCGCCCTCGGGCAGCGCCTGCAGCTGGCGGCGCAGCGCCAGCGTCTGCGCGCCGGCCTGCCAGGCATGCAAGACGCGGCCGCTGGCGAGGGCGGCCGCCAGGCCCGGCACCGCCTCGGTCATGAAGCCTATGCCCGGCGCCAGCACCAGACGGTCCCAGCGCAACAGCGCACCGTCGGCCAGGCGCAGGCTGCGGGCCACGGGGTCGATGGCCAGCACCTCGCCGTGCACGCGCTGCACGCCCTGCGCCTGCAGGCCCTCGTAGCCGTGGCTGATGCTGTGCGCCTCGCGCACGCCGCCGATGACGAGGTTGGACATGGGGCAGGACAGGAAGCGCTCATGCCGCTCCACCAGCGTCACGTCCACCGCCGCGCCGCCCCAGAGCTTGAGGTAGCGCGCCGCGGTCGCGCCGCCAAAGCCGCCGCCCACGACGACCACGCGACCCAATGCGGCCGGGCGCGTCGCGCAGCCCGCCAGCGCGAGGCCGCCGGCCGCCAGCAGCGCGCGGCGGTGCATCATGGCCGGGCCTGCGCCTCGAAGTAGGCCGCGATGAGGCGCAGCTGAGTCTCGCTGTAGCCCTTGACGATCTGCGGCATCACCGTGCCGGCGCGCCTGCCGCTGCGGTAGTCGGCCAGCTGCTCCAGCAGCGTGGCGGCCTTGAGGCCGGCCAGCGCCGGCATGGCCGGGTTGCGCGGCCGGCCGTCGGTGCCGTGACAGCTGGCGCAGGTGGCCGCCAGCTGGCGCGCCGCGCCCAGATCCTGCGCCAGCGCCGGCGCACACAGCAGCAGCAACAGCCAGGCCTTCATCAGCAGTCCCTTCAGAGCTTGTGAGAACGGTCGCCGCGCTCGAAGCCGATGGCGTCAAGAGGCGCCTGCTGCGGCGCGAAGCCGATGACCTTGAACAGCTCGCCCATCTCGTGCTCGGCCAGCAGCCGGTGCGCCATCGCGCGCTCGCCCAGGCTGGCGCCGGCCAGCAGCTCGGCGATGCCGCAGTTCAGCAGGAAGTTGGCCTGGCTGGTGTAGCCCAGCACGGTCAGGCCGGCGTCCTGGCCCGCCAGCGCGACGCCGGTGAAGTTGACGTGGGCGGTGATGTCCTTGTCGCCCACGGCCACGAGCGGGTCGGCGTCGGCCAGGTGGCCCTGGTGGCACATCAGCGTGCCGCCGCGGCGCTGCGGGTGGTAGTACTCGGCCTCGGGGAAGCCGTAGTCGATGAAGAAGGCCGCGCCGCGCTTCAGCGCGCGGGCCAGCGTGCGCATGAAGGCCTCGGCCTGCGGATGGATCTCGGTGACGGTGCCGGGCACGAAGCCGGTGTCGACGGGCGGGCGCAGCGGGCTGTCGCGGTCCGCGAACGCAAAGCCCTCGCCGTGCGACACGACGCCGCGCTCGCGCCACACCTGGCCGTCGAAGGCGATGAGCTGCACCGGCATCGCGTCCAGCACCTCGTTGCCGACGACCACCGCGTCGATCTCGTCGGGCAGCGCGTCCAGCCACTCCACCCGGTCGGCCCAGTGCGCGAGGCGCTCGCGCTGGCGCTCGCGCAGCTCGGCCGACAGCTCCACGATGCGGTAGCGCGCCAGGCCGGCGCCGAGCGCATCCAGCTCGGCGATCAGCTGCGCGGCCAGCGCGCCGGAGCCGGCGCCGAACTCCATCACGTCGCGGCAACCGCTGTGCGCCAGGGCCTGGGCCAGCTGGCGCGCCAGCGCGCGGCCGAACAGCGGCGACATCTCGGGCGCGGTGACGAAGTCCGAGCCCTCGCTGGGCATCTGCCCGAACTTGCGCCGGCCACCGGCGTAGTAGCCCAGGCCCGGCTCGTACAGCGCCATCGCCATGAAGCGGTCGAAGGGCAGCCAGCCGCTGGCGGCCGCGATCTCGGCGTGGATGCGCGTGGCCAGGCTCATCGAGCTTTTACCCACGCCTCGAACTCGGCCGCCGGCATGGGTGCCCCCACCAGCTCGCCCTGGAACTGCTGGCAGCCCCAGCTCGCCAGCAGTTGCCATTGCGCGGCCGTGCGCACGCCCTCGGCGGTGACGGTCAGGCCCAGGCCCACGGCCATCTGCACGATGGCGCGGGTGATGGCCTGGGCGCCCACGTCGTCGGGCAGGCGGGCGACGAAGCTCTGGTCGATCTTGAGCTTGTCCAGCGGCAGCTCGGTCAGGTGGGCCAGCGAGGTGTAGCCGGTGCCGAAGTCGTCCACCGACACGGTGAGCCCCAGCGCACGCAGCCGCGCCAGCGTGGTGGGCGCGTGCTCGATGTCCTCGATGAGCATGCGCTCGGTCAGCTCCAGCTCCAGCCACTGGCCCTTGGCGCCGGACTGGGTCAGCACGTGCTGCACGGTGTCGGCAAAGCCGTCCAGGTGGAACTGCATGCGCGACAGGTTGACGGCGATGCGCATGGGCCCGTGGCCCTGGGTCAGCCCTTGCTCGCGCCAGCGGCGCGCGGTCTGCGCGGCCTCGCGCAGCACCCATTCGCCCAGCGCCAGCATCAGGCGGTGGCGCTCGGCGACGAAGATGAAACTGTCCGGCGACAGCAGGCCGCGCTGCGGATGGCGCCAGCGCAGCAGCGCCTCGGCGCCGGACAGCTGGCCGGTGGTGGCCTCCACCTGCGGCTGGAAGAACAGCTCGAACTCGTTGCGCGTCAGGCCCTGGGCCAGCTCGGCCTCCAGCACCAGGTCGGCGTAGGCGGTTTCGGCCAGCACCGATTCGAAGAACTGGTAGGTTGCCCGGCCGCGCGCCTTGGCGCGGTACATGGCCGTGTCGGCATGCTGGATCAGCTCGTCGGCCTGGCGGCCGTCGTCCGGGAACACCGCCACGCCGATGGACGGCGTGACCGACAGCGCGCGGCCGTCGGCCTTCACCGGCACCTCGACGACCGACAGCAGCGCCTCCAGCACGACGACGATGTCGTTGCGGCTTTGCAGGTCGGTCAGCAGCACGACGAACTCGTCGCCGCCGAAGCGGCCCACCAGGTCGCTGGCGCGCAGCGCGCCCAGCAGGCGCTCGGACACGGTGGTCAGCACCTGGTCGCCTTCCAGGTGGCCCAGCGAGTCGTTGACGCGCTTGAAGTTGTCCAGGTCGATGAACAGCAGCGCCAGCATCTCGCCCTTGCGCTCGGCCTGGCGCATCAGCAGCGCCATGCGGTCCATGAAGGCGGCGCGGTTGAGCAGGCCGGTCAGCGCGTCGTGGTGGGCCAGGTGGTGGATGCGGGCCTCGCTGTCCAGCCGGTCGCGGATGTCGCGCACGATGGTCATGCGCAGCTTCTCGCCGTCGCGCTCCAGCGTGCGCACGATGAACTCCACCGGGATGCGCGTGCCGTCCTTGTGCTTGACGGCCGTCTCGTAGCGCAGCTCGCGGCCCTGGCGCATGACCTCCTTGACCTTGGGCTGCTCGTCCGGCGCGATGAAGGACAGCACATGCCGCCCCACCATCTCCTCCAGCGTGTAGCCCACCAGCGCGCAGCAGGGCGGGTTCACGTCGGTGGTGATGCCGTCCTTGTGGAACAGGATGCCTTCCACCGTGGCCTGCATGAACTTGTCCAGCCGCGCCTGCGACTCGCGCACCTGGCGCTTGGCCAGGCGGTGCTTGGTGATGTCGTTGATGAGCACGCAGCTGGCCACGGGCTCGCCGTCCGGGCCCAGCTGCGGGATCAGGTGCACCTCGATCCAGCGCGGCGTGCCGTCGGCCTCGGGCAGCTCGCGCTCGTAGCTGACGGCCACCCGCTCGGACAGCACGCGGTCCACGGCCGGCTGGATCAGCGCGGCGGCGTCCGGGCCGATGATCTCGGCGAAGGTCTTGCCCAGGATGCTCTGCTCGGTCTGGCCGAAGGCCTCGGCATAGCCGCGGTTGGCGAACAGGCAGACCTGGGTCTTGGCGTCGTACAGCGCGATCCAGGCCGGCAGGTAGTCGGCCAGCAGCTTGAAGCGCGCAGCCTCCAGCGCGCGCGCCGCCAGTTCGTCGGCGCTGCTCATGGCGTGGAGAGCGTCTCGCGGGCCAGACACAGATCGTCCCAGGCGCCGGCCTTGTCGGCCGGAGTTCGCAGCAGATAGCCTGGATGGTAGGTGATCACCAGCGGCAGGCCGCGCCAGTCGTGCACGCGGCCGCGCAGCCGGCCCAGCGGCTCGGTACTGGCGGTCAGACGCCGCGCCGTCTGCAGGCCCAGGGCCAGCACCAGCCGCGGCT
>JBKBVY010000191.1:0-6502 GCA_046289335.1 Roseateles sp.
ACCGTCAAGCCCTGCGACGACTTCTACGCCTTCGTCAACGGCAACTGGGAGGCCGCCACCGAGCTGCCGCCCAGCCGCGCGCGCATCGGCAGCTTCGAGCAGCTGCGCCAGGCCAACGACCTGCTGCTGAACCAGGCGCTCAAGGAGCTGGCCGACCAGCCCGCGCTGCAGACCACGCCGGGCCTCAAGCTCATCGCCGCCTACTACGCCAGCGGCATGGACGAGGCCGCCATCGAGGCCCGCGGCCTGTCGTCCGTGCAGCCGCTGCTGAGCCGCATCGCCGGCCTGCAGCGGGCCGAGGACCTGCCCACGCTGCTGGCGCTGCTGGCACGCAGCGGCGTGGCCGCGCCGCTGGCCTACGGCGTGCAGCCCGACCGCAAGGACACCCGCCGCCATGTGCTCATCCTGGGCCAGGCCGGACTGGGCCTGCCGGACCGCGACGACTACTTCCGCGACGACGAGCGCACCCGCACGCTGAAGACGGCCTACCGCGCTTTCGCCAAGGCGCTGCTGGGCGGTGCCGGCCTGCCGGCGGGTGATGCCGAGCTGGACGCGCTGCAGGCCTTCGAGACCCGGCTGGCCGAGGCCTCGCGCGAGCGCGCCCGGCTGCGCGACCCCAACGCCAACTACAACCCCATGAGCCCCGCCGAGCTGGCCGCCGCCGCGCCGGGGCTGGACTGGACCGGCTACCTGGCCGTCCTGACCGCCGGCGCCAAGCTGCCGCAGCGGCTGCTGGTGGGCCAGCCCGAGTTCGCCGCCCGCGTGGCCCAGCTGGCCGCCGAGACGCCAGTGGCCGTGTGGCGCAGCTATCTGGCGCTGCGCGTGCTGGACGCGGCCGCGCCGCGCCTGCCCAAGGCGTTTGCGAACGCGTCGTTCGAGTACCGCGGCAAGGCCATCACCGGGCTGCAGGCGCCGGCCCCGCGCAACGAGGACGTCATCCTGCAGATCGGCGGTCGCACCGGCACCGAGCCGGTGGCCATGGCGCTGGGTGAGCTGTTCGTCGCCCGCGCCTTCTCGCCCGAGGCGCAGAAGCGCTCGCTGCAGCTGGTGGAGGACGTGCGCGCGGCCATGAAGGAGCGCATCCAGAAGCTGGACTGGATGACCGCGCCCACCAAGGCCCGCGCGCTGGAGAAGCTGGCGGCCATGCAGCCCATGATCGGCGCGCCGGCCAAGTGGCCGCAGTTCGAGGGCCTGCAGCTCAGCAGCACCGACTACGCCGGCAACTGGCTCAAGGTGGCGCTGTGGCACAGCGGCCAGCAGATGAAGGACCTGGACGCGCCGGTGGAGCGCGACCGCTGGCGCGTCAGCCCGCACATCGTCAACGCCTTCGCAGGCGGGCTGAACCAGATCACCTTCCCGGCCGGCATCCTGCAGCCGCCTTTCTTTGATGCCAAGGCCGACGACGCGGTGAACTTCGGCGGCATCGGCATGGTCATCGGCCACGAGATCACCCACCACTTCGACGACAGCGGCCGCAACTTCGATGCGGGCGGCTCGCTGACCGACTGGTGGACCGCCGAGGATGCCGCCGGCTACAAGGCGCGCGCCGACAAGGTGGCCGAGCGCTACGCCGCCATCTCGCCGCTGCCCGGCTACCACATCAACGGGGGGCTGACGCTGGGCGAGAACATCTCGGACGTGTCGGGCCTGACCATCGCCTACGAGGGCCTGCAGCGCGCGCTCAAGCGCAGCGGCACGGCGGACAAGAAGGTGGACGGCTACACGCCCTCGCAGCGCTTCTTCCTGAGCAACGCGCTGCTGTGGCGCACCAAGGTGCGTACCGAGTTTCTGATCAACCAGCTGCGCACCGACTCGCATTCGCCGGCCAAGTACCGCGTCATCACGCCCATGGCCAACTCGCCCTACTTCGCGCAGGCATTCAGCTGCAAGCCGGGCAGCCCGATGGTGGCCAGCGATCCGCTGACGGTCTGGTGACGGGCCGCCGCCCCGGGGCCGTACGAGAAGTCACGGCATCCCCGGGGCGGGCCGGCGCGGCCCATGACCAATGGCATGCGGCGCGTTCGTCGCGCGAATCGCACCTCGCGCAACTCATGCGCGTTTTTCCGCATGCCGTCGCATGCAACGGGCAACTCATCACCTGCGACTTGGGTGCGTGCGATGGCGGGCCTAGTCTGAGAACAGGTCGACGCAGCTTGCGTCCCTGTCAGACGAACCCAAGGAGTCCCGCCATGTCCATCCGTTATTCCCTCGCCCAACGCACGTCCACGCAGAACAGCCTCTTCGCCGCGCTGGCCTGCGCCATCACGCTGACGCTGACCGCCGGCCCGGCGCTGGCGCAAGAGCCGGCGCTGGCGCGCGTGGAAATCAGCGGCCGCGTCGTCGAGGCGCCCACGCGCTACGACGTGCGCGCCAACTGCCCCGACATCGAGGCACAGCTGGGTGCCTACCTGCACAACACCTGGGTGCGCGAGCGCCGCACGGGCGAGGTCAAGGTGGACCTGGTGATGGAAGACGGCGAAGCGGCCGGCGCCAAGGCGCGCGGCATCTCGCACACCGTCGCGCGCGCCGTGCGCAATGCCGTCCATCAGCTGGACTGCGGCCCGCAGGCCATGGCAGGCACGCAGATCTACCGCTTCAGCGTGGACTTCGTCGACCCCGACAGCGAGGCCTATCGCAACCGCGACCTGCAGATGGCCCGGGGCGGTCAGTCGGGCATCCGCCTGGCCATGTCCAGGGACTGAGCCATCGCCGCATCCACCTCGGCCAGCGGCCGCGCCAACACCGGCGCGGCCTCGCGCCGGGCCGCCGCCCAGATGGGCGCGGGGAAGTGGCTGTCCGCCTCGAAGCGGGCGATGACGTGCCAGTGCAGATGCGGCACCACATTGCCCAGCGAGGCCAGGTTGACCTTGGTGGGCGCGAGCAGCCGGCGCAGCACCTGCTCGATCGCGGCGACCGCGTCCATGCAGGCATGCCGCTCGGACGCGCTCAGGTCGCTGAACTCGGCGACATGGGCATTCCAGATCAGCCGATAGAAGGCCGGGTGAGCCGGCTCGTCCAGCACGCGCACGACGCGGAACAGCGGCGTGCGCGCGACGACCAGGCCGCCGTCGCCGTCACACAGCGGGCAGCCCGCACTCACACCAGCACCCGCTCGATGCCGCCGTCGTTGGCCTTCTTGACGTAGTCGGCCATCCAGTTCTCGCCCAGGATCTGCCGCGCCATCTCGACGACGATGTAGTCGGCCTCCAGCAGGCCGTTCTGCAGGTCGTCGCCGTACCGGGACAGGCCTTGCAGGCAGCTGGGGCAGGAGGTCAGGATCTTCAGGTTCTCCTGCGCGCCGACCTTGCCGCTGGCGCGCAGCTGGGCCTCGGTCTTGCGCAGTTCCTCCTCCTTGCGGAAGCGGATCTGCGTGGAGATGTCGGGCCGGGTCACGCCCAGCGTGCCGCTCTCGCCGCAGCAGCGCTCGTTCTTCACGACGTTCTCACCCACCAGCGCCTTGACCGTCTTCATCGGCTCCTGCTGCTTCATCGGCGAATGGCAGGGGTCGTGGTACAGGTAGCTCTGCTTGCTGCCCAGCGTGATGCCCTTCTCCAGAAGGTACTCGTGGATGTCGATGATGCGGCAGCCCGGGAAGATGTCCTCGAACTTGTAGCCCTGCAGCTGGTCGAAGCAGGTGCCGCAGCTCACCACCACGGTCTTGATGTCCAGGTAGTTCAGCGTGTTGGCGACGCGGTGGAAGAGCACCCGGTTGTCGGTGATCATCTTCTCCGCCTTGTCGAACTGGCCCGAGCCGCGCTGGGGGTAGCCGCAGCAGAGGTAGCCGGGCGGCAGCACCGTCTGCACGCCGGCATGCCACAGCATGGCCTGCGTCGCCAGGCCCACCTGGCTGAACAGGCGCTCCGAGCCGCAGCCGGGGAAATAGAACACCGCCTCGGTCTCGGCCGGCGTCTCGCGCGGCCGGATGATGGGGACGTAGTCCTTGTCCTCGATGTCCAGCAGCGCGCGCGCCGTCTTCTTGGGCAGGCCGCCGGGCAGCTTCTTGTTGATGAAGTGGATGACCTGTTCCTTGATGGGCGCCGTGCCCAGCGTGGCCGGCGGCGCGCTGGTCTGCTTGCGGCCCGCGGGCTTGAACAGGTCCACCGCCAGGCGCTGCGCCTTGAAGCCGATGCCCACCATGGCGCTGCGCGCCAGCTTGATGGTTTCGGGGTTGGTCGCGTTGAGCATGAACATGGCCGCCGCATTGCCGGGCCGGAAGCTCTTCTGGCCCATCTTGCGCAGCAGGTTGCGCATGTTCATCGTCACGTCGCCGAAGTCGATCTTCACCGGACAGGGCGAGGCGCACTTGTGGCAGACCGTGCAGTGGTCGGCCACGTCCTCGAACTCCTGCCAGTGCTTGATGGACACGCCGCGGCGCGTCTGCTCCTCGTACAGGAAGGCCTCGACCAGCAGCGAGGTGGCCAGGATCTTGTTGCGCGGGCTGTACAGCAGGTTGGCGCGCGGCACATGCGTGGCGCACACCGGCTTGCACTTGCCGCAGCGCAGGCAGTCCTTGATGGAGTCGCTGATCGCGCCGATGTCGCTCTGCTGCATGATCAGCGACTCGTGCCCCATCAGGCCGAAGGACGGCGTGTAGGCATTGCGCAGGTCGGCCGGCAGTGCGTCGCTCTTGAGCAGCTTGCCCTTGTTGAAGCGGCCCTCGGGGTCCACTTTTCTCTTGTAGTCGGTGAAGCTGGCCAGCTCCTCGTCGCTGAGGAACTCGATCTTGGTGATGCCGATGCCGTGCTCGCCGGAGATCACGCCGTCCAGGCTGCGCGCCAGCTTCATGATGCGGGCCACGGCCTCGTGGGCCGTCTGCAGCATCTGGTAGTTGTCGCTGTTGACGGGGATGTTGGTGTGCACGTTGCCGTCGCCGGCATGCATGTGCAGCGCCACCCACACGCGGCCGCGCAGCACTTCCTTGTGGATGCGGCGCACCTCGGCCAGCAGCGGCTCGAAGGCCGCGCCGCTGAAGATGCCTTGCAGCGGCTTGAGGATCTGGGTCTTCCACGACGCGCGCAGCTCATGCGTCTGCAGCCGCTCGAAGAAGCCCTCGCCGTCCAGCCCGTCCAGCCGGTCCAGCCACTGCTGCCACAGCGCGCCCACCTCGCGCAGCAGGGCCAGGGCCTGCTGCACGCGGTCCTCCAGCAGTTCGGCGCTGGGGATCTCGCCGGCGTCGTCGGTCTTGCCCAGCGGCAGCCGGCCCTCGGCGAACAGGCGGGTCAGCGCGTCCACCAGCTCCAGCTTGTTGCGCAGGGACAACTCGATGTTGATGCGCTCGATGCCCAGCGTGTACTCGCCCATGCGGTGCAGCGGGATC
Organism: Roseateles sp.; assembly: GCA_046289335.1. Classification (GTDB taxonomy): domain Bacteria; phylum Pseudomonadota; class Gammaproteobacteria; order Burkholderiales; family Burkholderiaceae_C; genus Pelomonas. The sequence continues at coordinate 5,318 of JBKBVY010000191.1, forward strand.
ACCACGTCCTCGTTCACCTTGAACGCATTCGTGTGCTTGCTGATGGCCGCGGTGCGCTTGCGGTCCAGCCAGAACTTCTTGCGCGCATCGGCGCTGACGGCCACGAAGCCCTCGCCCGAGCGGCCGTTGGCCAGGCGCACGACCTCACTGGTGGCGCGCGCCACCGCATCGGCGTCGTCACCGACGATGTCGCCGATCAGCACCATCTTCGGAAAACCGCCGCGCTTGCTCTTGGTCGCATAGCCCACCGCCTTCAGGTAGCGGTCGTCCAGGTGCTCCAGGCCCGCGAGCAGCACGCCGGTGGACGCGATCGAGAACATGTAGTCCTTGATGTCCACGATGCTGGGCACGCAGTCCTTCGGATTGCCGAAGAACTCCAGGCACACGGTGCGGGTGTGCGCCGGCATGCGGTGCACGATCCAGCGCGCGCTTGTGATCAGGCCGTCACAGCCTTCCTTCTGGATGCCCGGCAGGCCGGCGAGGAACTTGTCCGTCACGTCCTTGCCCAGGCCCTCCTTGCGGAACACGCGGCCGGGGATGTCCAGACGCTCGGTGCGCTCCAGCGTCTTGCCCGAGGCATCGAAGTAGCGCAGCTCGAAGCTGGCCACCTCCACGTCGTGGATCTTGCCGAGGTTGTGGTTCAGGCGCACGACCTCCAGCCACTTGGCCTCGGGCGTCACCATGCGCCAGCTGGCCAGGTTGTCCAGCGCCGTGCCCCACAGCACGGCCTTCTTGCCGCCGGCGTTCATGGCGACGTTCCCGCCTATGCAGCTGGCCTCGGCCGAGGTCGGGTCCACCGCGAAGACAAAGCCGTGCTGCTCGGCCAGGTCGGCCACGCGCTGCGTGACGACGCCGGCTTCGCTGAAGATCGTCGGCACCTCACGGTCCAGGCCCGGCAGCCTGAGCATCTCCACGCCGCGCAGCGCTTCGAGCTTCTCGGTGTTGATGACCGCGCTGTTCCACACCAGCGGCACGGCGCCGCCGGTGTAGCCCGTGCCGCCGCCACGCGGGATGACGGTGAGCCCCAGCTCGAAGCAGGCGCCGACGAGCGCGGCCATCTCGGCCTCGGTGTCGGGCGTCAGCACGACGAAGGGGTACTCGACGCGCCAGTCGGTCGCGTCGGTCACATGGGCCACGCGCGACAGGCCGTCGAACTTGATGTTGTCCTTGGCGGTGACCTTGCCC
>JBKBVY010000192.1:0-6489 GCA_046289335.1 Roseateles sp.
CCGAACTGCTCGGCCAGCAGCTGCGCCAGCTGCTCGGCGCCGAGCACGCCGTCGCGCACCAGCCGTTCGCCGAGGCGTGCCTCGCCCTCGGCCGAGGCGGCCGCGAGCTCCGCCGGGCCGGCGACCTCGTGCCCGCGCTGTGCCTGACCGCGCGCGACCGGGTGGCCGAGCGGGTGGAGGCGAGGGCCGGTCCGGCGGCCGTGTTGGCGGCCGGCGTCAGCAATCGTGCCAGCCTTGCGTAGGTGCGCAGCCGTGTCAGTCACTGACCGCCCGGGCCCGCCTCAACCCCGCTTCACAAACCCCAGCAACGCCGCCATCGGCAGCACCGAGCGCGGCAGATAGGGAAGGCGCCACAGGCCGCCGTGGTTGGCGGTGTGGACCAACAGCTTGAGCGGATGCGCGAAGTCGCGCGCCTCGGTGCGCAGCTGGTGCACCCACATGGCGGCCATCAGCGCATTCGTCGTAGCGGGCTCGAACACCTCCACGTCGAAGGCCTTGGCGCCGCGAAAGCCGGCGGCCAGCAGCGGGTTGGACACGACCGACGCCGTCGTGGTGCTGGGCGCCACGTTGAAGGCCACGCGGTGGCCGTCGGCGCGGGCCGCCAGCGCCCGCCACTGCTGCAGCCGCTTGGCCAGCGCGTAGTTGGGGCCTTGCTCGACGACCAGCGCGTCCACCAGGCCCCAGCGGCCGAAGTCGCCGGCGTCGACGAGCGCCTCGATGTGCGGCGCAAAGCCGCGCCCGCCGCTGGAGAGCCGGACACCGGCCTGCGCCAGCCGCTTGAGCAGCCCGCGACCGGCATAACGCTGCATTACGGCGGTGGCCAGCGCCTCGGGTACGGCGAACAGGTCGGTGGGTGTGGCCATGTAGGCCAGCTGCGTGCGCGCGTCGGCGGCGCACAGCGTGGCGCTGATGGCGTCCATCGCGAGCGCCACGCGCACATGGCGCTCGCCGTCCAGATAGGCCAGGTTGGCGATGCTCAGGGGCCGGCCCAGCGCGGCCAGCCAGGCCGCGATCTCGGGCGTGTCTGCGAGCAGGTCGGCGCCGGCATGGGCGGCGTCCAGCGGCTGGCCCGAAGCGACGGGCGCCGTCAGCGTGGCATTGCCGGCGGCGATGGTGGCGGCGATGCGCTTCCAGGTCGCGGGCCGGGCCAGGTCCACGCCGATGAGATTGGCCCGCCAGCGCGCCAGCCAGGCCAGCGGCCCGGCCTCGCTGCCGGCACCCAGCAGCACCAGGTGCTGGTCGGACAGGTCGAACCATTCCGGGTGGGCCAGGCAGTCGCGCAGCGCCGCGGCATGGGCGGGCTCGCAGACGCCGGCCCGTTCCCAGCGGTCGATCTGGCGCGCGAGCGCATCACCGCGCAGCTCGCGGCCCTGGTGGGGCACAGCCCAGGGCGCCGGGGCGGCGTCGCCCGTGCCGCGCAGTTGCAGCGTTTGCAGCGCGGCGCGCGGGCTGCGCATCGCGTCGGCCAGTGCCAGCGGCTCACCGCTGCGCACGAAGGGCAGCTCGCGCCAGGCGGCGTCCAGCCCGGCCCGGGCCGAGGCCACCACGGCCAGCGGCCGCGCCGCCTGGGCCTGCACCAGCGCGCGCCAGTGCCGCGGGTAGGCATGGCGCCAGTCGCGCTCGGCCTCGATGGCGTCGGCGGCGGCCGTGTCCAGCCCGCGCAGCGCGGCGGCCAGGATGCGCTGGCTGGGTGCGCCGGAGGCGCGCTTGCCCTTGTCGTTCAGCGGCCACTGCAGGCCTGCGGGTTCGCTCATGGTCGGTGAGGTGGCGGCTGCACCGGCAGGCCCGCCGCGCTGAGGTCGGCATTGACCAGCGCCCAGCCGGCCGCGAAGGTCTCGGCCCGCCGCACGGGACGGCTGGCGCGCCAGATGTCCAGCAGCGCCGGCAGCCGCTCGATGCCGCTGATGCCCGGCGGCACGACGAAGACGGTGGACAGGGCCACCAGCCCACGCGAGGTGAAGGCCTCGATGCTCCGGCGCAGCTGGGCCAGCGCATCGAGATCCATCACCAGACTGCCGTGGATCTCGATGAGGTCGCCGAAGCGGCGGTCGGCCGGCAGCCGCCGGCCGGCCAGCGCAATGGCCCGGCGCACGGCGGCCATCAGTTCGGTGTCGAACGGGCCCTCGGCCCGCGACACCATCACGCGGCCGTGCACACCGATGCTGACCCGCCCGAAGCTGGGTCTGGCAGCCGCTCGGCGGGCGCGGAGAGAGGCGGTCGTGGCAGGCATGGTGTGCGACGATTTTGCACGTCTGGCGAAGACCTTGGCACCGGTGCGCCGCCCATGGCGAGCCGGGCCTGCGCCGGCGACGCGCAAGGCCTGGCTCCTTCGGCCGGCCGGGCTGGCGAGGCGGCCCGACGTCACGTCGCGGCGGATGCGGCAATTCGTCGCTTGCCATCGCCGGCAGCGCCACTAGCATGCAGCTCAACAAGGAGACAGACATGGACCTCGCGACCTGGATGCGCAGCTTCACGATCCGCACCCGCATGCAGGGTGCCATCGCCATGGTGCTGCTGATGTTTGCCGCGCTGGGCCTGACCGGCCTGCTGGGCGGCCGGCAGCTGATGGCACTGAACCTCGAAGTGACCACCCATTCGATGCGCGACCTGCAGCAGCTCAGCGCGATCCGCCAGGGCCTGGCGGACGTGCGGCTGGAGGAGAAGCAGATGGTCATCGCCTACGAGGACGCCGAGCAGGTCAAGCAGTTCCGCGCCCGCTGGGACGCCGCGGCCGATCGCCTGGGCGGTGCGCTGCAAGGGCTGCAGGGTGGCCAGCAGGCGGACAACCGGGCGGCCGCCGCCGAGGCGCTGAAGTTCCTGCAGGACTACCGCAGCGGCGCGCAGCCGGTGCTCAGCCAGATCGAGTCCGGCGGCTTCGACACGGCCCGCGTGGCCGACCGCATGCTGAACCGCCCCAAGGCCGCGATGGCCGAAATCGAGAAGCGCGTGGACGTGCTGGCCCAGCTCATCGATGCGCAGGCCAAGGCCAGCGAGGCCGCCTTCAACGCCGAGATCCGCCGCATCGCCTGGCGCTCGGCGGCGGTGCTGCTCATCGTCATGCTGCTGGTGGTGCCGCTGACGCTGATCAACTCGCACACCATCACCAGCCCCATGCGCTATGCCAGCCAGCTGGCGCAGTCCATCGCCGGCGGCGACCTGAACAACGCGGTGCGCATCGTGGGCCGTGACGAGGCGTCGGACCTGCTGCGCTCGCTGGACGCGATGCAGACCAGCCTGCGCGGGCTGGTCAGCCAGGTCAAGACCTCGGCGCAGAGCATCGAGACCGCCAGCAGCGAGGTGGCCTCGGGCAACCAGGACCTGAGCCACCGCACCGAGCAGGCGGCCTCCAGCCTGCAGCAGACCACCAGCGCGATGGAAGACCTGACCAGCGGCGTGCGCCACGGGGCGGACGCGGCCAGCAAGGCCCGCGAGCTGGCCGAGGGTGCCGCCGAGGTGGCGCGGCGCGGCGGACAGGAGGTGGCCGAGGTGGTCACGACCATGGACCAGATCAACGACAGCTCGCGCCGCATCGGCGACATCGTGGGCCTGATCGACAGCATCGCGTTCCAGACCAACATCCTGGCGCTGAATGCGGCGGTGGAGGCGGCACGCGCTGGCGAGCAGGGCCGCGGCTTCGCGGTGGTGGCCAGCGAGGTGCGGGCCCTGGCGCAGCGCTCGGCCGGCGCGGCACGCGAGATCAAGTCGCTGATCGTCGCCAGCGTGGAGCGGGCTGATGCTGGCGCCCGGCTGGTGCAGCATGCGGGGTTGACGATGAACGAGATCGTGGACCATGTGCAGAAGGTCAGCGACATGATCGGCGAGGTGGCCACCGGCGCGGCCGACCAGAGCGCGCGCATCGTCAAGATCAACGGCGCCGTCACGCAGCTGGAGAACATGACGCAGCAGAACGCCGCGCTGGTGGAGCAGTCCGCCGCGGCGGCCGACAGCCTGCGCCAGCAGCTGCAGTTGCTGACGGGGGCGGTGGCGCAGTTCCGGTTCTAGCCCGGATGTTTCGCGGGGATGCGGGACTGGCGAGGAGTTGAGGGCCAGCGCGCCCGGCCGGCGCCGCGCCGGTCCGCATAGGCCTGAAGCCAAACTGGATCTCTTGTTGAACGGCCGGGAACCCCTTATTCATCGGTGTTGCAGGTCGATCCGGGCCGACCTCGCGAGACATCCGGGCTAGGGCCGCGTCTTCTTCAGCGCCTCGCCCAGGTTGCGCAGCGCGTCGCCCAGCTGCTGCGGCTGCAGGCCGCCGCCGGCCGGCACGCTGCCGAAGCTCAGCGCATGCTCGCGCATCAACTGAAGCTGGTTGGACGGCAGCAGCGCGTACTGCTCCACCGCGATGGACGGCGTCAGCAGCCGGCCGGCAGCCACCTTGCCCGTGAAGCGGCGGAACTCGAAGGCCGCGGTGCGCGACTCGCCGGGCGCCAGCGTGAACTGCGAGCTGGCCTGCTGCCGAGTGGCCACGGGCATGCCCTGCACGGCCTCGCGGTAGGTGTCCACCTCATACCGCTCGCCGCGCTCGTCGATGGCCTGGCCGGTCTTCTGCTTGTAGTTCAGGATCAGCGGCTCGCTGCCCTGGTTCTGGAAGGCGATGCGCATCGTCACGTAGTGGTAGTTGCCGCGCGTGGACGGCGTGGCGCCCACCAGCCGGGCCAGCACCGGGCCGCTGGCCGCACAGTGGGCCTGGCCCTGGCAGGCATCGCCGGCCGGCAGCGCCTGCGGCAAGGCGGCCACGGGACCGGCGGGCGTGGAGGCGGCGGTGGCGCTCTGGCCCAGCGACTGCCAGCTCAGCGCATGCTCGCGCCCCAGGCGGTATTGCTGGCCGGGCAGCGGCTCGATCTCGCGCACGCTCATCTCCAGGTCGAAGCGTGTGCCCACCACCACGCTTTTCGCGTAGAAGTTCAGCGTCATGCGGGCGTCGGCGCTCTCGCCGGGGCCCAGTGTGAACTTGGGGTCGAAGCGGTTGCGCTCCACCAGCCCCATGCCGGTCAGCAGGCGGGGGTTCTGCAGCGTGTAGCGGTGGCCGCGGTCGTCGTAGGCGGCGGCAGTGCCGGCCACCTGGCCCAGGATCAGCGGCTGGCTGGTCAGGTTGGTGAAGCGCAGCGTCACGTCCACGGGCCGGTTGCCCTGGGTGGCGGGGCTGACGCGGAAATCGGTGACCGTGGCCGTGAAGCTGGCCGTCTGCCGGCACAGCGGCTCGCCGGGGCACATGCCCTGGGCGGTGGCGGCGAAGGAGGCGGTCAGCGCCAGCGCGGCGCTCAGCAGTCGGGCGGACAAGGGATGCATGGGAGTTCCGTCGGGATGGGTTCAGCGTTTCAGAGTCGGGGGGCGGTGCTGGCTGCCTGCTGCACCTCGGCGGCGCGGCGCGCGGCGTCCAGCCGGTCCAGTTCGGCCTGCATGGCGGTGCCCAGCGCGAGCAGCCGCTCCTGGTGGGCCATGCCCACGTACAGCGCCTGCACCAGCTGCGGGTTGTCGCGGGCCGGCACCAAGTCGGCGGTGATGGACAGGCCGCAGCCCTCGCTCCAGCGCTGCGAGCCGCCGGGCCGGGCGGTGATGCCCCAGCACTGCTGGAAGCGTGCGTCCGGCGTGGCCAGTGGCTGGCCGGCAGCATCCCAGCGCCAGTGGATGGTGCCGTGCGGGTCGTTGCGTAACTCGCCCTCACGGCCGTACTTGTCGCGCAGCGCGGCCAGCACGGCGTCGCGCGACGGCATCTGGCCCGGCTTCCATTGCTGCTGGCGCCAGATGCCGGCCACGGCCTGGCGACCCTCCAGCCCCGGCGTGGCGACGCTGACCAGCTCGTCCACGTGCTCCCACACGCGCCGGCCCAGGCCGCACTTCTGTGCGTCGCCCAGCTTCTTGAAGCTGCATTCGCTGGTCTCGCCACGCTGGATGCTGAAGGCCTGTCGGCTCAGCGCGACCTGGCCGGGGCGCAACTGCTGGAACCAGTGCGGGCTGGCGGCGAACACGCCGTCGGGCAGTGCGCAGCGGGCGTGGTTCAGCGCGGTGTCGAAGTCCATGCCTAGGCGCAGGCCCGCGATGTCGTGCCCGGCCGGCGCGCTGCTGGCCGGCGGCGGGCAGCGCGGCGGCGGCATCTCGTCTTCGGGCCGGGTGGCGGCGGTGCGGGCCGGCGCGGCCTTGACGGCCGGGGCGGGAGCGGCCGGCTCGGGCGCCTTGCCGCAGGCGGCCAGCAGTGCGAGGGCGGTGAGGGCGGCCCAGCGGGGCGGGGTGTTGTCGGGCATCGGGAGCGGTCCTGGCAGGGAGTCGGGCAACGCGGTGCAGGCTAGGCCGCGCGGCGGGCGGCGTCTTCACGCCGTCTAACGCAGTGCTAACGTCGCTTGCGTCTCACCGCTGGCCGCCCCGCATGACGCCCCAGGACCCCCTCCCTGAGCCGCCGCTGTACCGCTACCGCTTCGGCGCGGTCGAGTTCGACGAGACCCGCCAGCAGCTCATCGTGGGCGGGCTGGTGGTGGAACTGGAGCAGAAGCC
>JBKBVY010000193.1:0-6454 GCA_046289335.1 Roseateles sp.
AGGACGTTGATAGGCTGGGTGTGGAAGCGCAGTAATGCGTTAAGCTAACCAGTACTAATTGCCCGTGAGGCTTGACCCTATAACTTTGATCCTGCAAGTCACGTCAAGTGATGCAGTCGATCAGGGTGAGGATTCAAGTTATGCTGTTCTTCAGAAGTCTGAACTAGCGCAATCAAAATACTGATTCCGCCACGCAAGTGGTGTGCAGAGATACTCTGCTGACTCTACGAATTGGGTTTGTTGACCTGTCAACAAACCAACCCGTCAAGCCTGACGACCATAGCGACTTGGTCCCACTCCTTCCCATCCCGAACAGGACAGTGAAACGAGTCAGCGCCGATGATAGTGCGGATTCCCGTGTGAAAGTAGGTCATCGTCAGGCTATTTATTCAAGCCAACCCCCACTGCCCTAAGGTAGTGGGGGTTTTGCTTTGGCGCTTTGCGCGTTAAGTCGTGATGATGGCTCACGCCATGAGCCAGACGACCGTCAGACTGCCTCGAACAGCCCCAGGTAGGGCATCGAGGTTGGGATGAACAAGCGAGACATGCGGCGGCTGTGGGAGTTGGTCGGGCGTTTGACCCGGGCGCAGCGCAAGGAACTCATCGGGAGCCTGGCGGCGCAGACGGCGGCCAGCGAGTCGGTCGAGTTGCTGGAGGCCACCGTCAGCCGGCATAGGCGCTGCCCGCACTGTGCAGGTGAGAGCGTCGTGCGCAACGGCACCGCTGATGGACTGCAACGCTACAAGTGGCGGGGCTGCGGCAAGACCTTCAACGCACTGACGGGAACGCCCCTGGCCCGGCTGCGCTACAAGGGCAAGTGGCTCGACCAGACCGAGGCGCTCGCCGACGGACTGACGGTGCACCGAGCGGCCGAGCGCCTGGGTGTCGCGCCAAGCACCGCTTTCCGCTGGCGGCACCGGTTCCTCGCCAAGCCACGTGGAGTCAAACCCGACGTCCTGGCCGGAGTCGCCGAGGTTGACGAGACCTACGTGCTGGAGTCCTTCAAGGGGCAGAAGGTCGTCGGACGCGCCGCCCGCAAGCGCGGGGGTGCCGCTGCCAAGCGAGGCTTGTCGCGCGAGCAGATTCCCATCCTGGGTGCCCGCGACCGTTCTGGCACGACGACCGACTACGTGCTGACCGACAGCCGCAAGGGGGCTGTCATGACCGTCCTCAAGCCCCTGCTGCCGGTCGACGCAGTGGTGTGCACCGATGGCGGCGGCTCGATTGGGCAAGCTGTCAAAGACTTGGGGCTGGAGCATCACCCCGTGGTGACGTCCAAAGGCGTCCATGCCATCGGTGCTTGGCACATCCAGAACGTCAACTCGTACCACGGTCGACTCAAGGGCTGGATGCGCCGCTTCCACGGTGTCGCGACGTCCTACCTGGAGAACTATCTCGGCTGGTTTGGTGCCCTCGACCGCATCCCGCGAAGCGCCGCGCTACCCGCGCACTTGCTCAATCTGGCCGTCGGCGCGTAACGTTATCAACAGATAACGCGCAAAGCGCCTTTGCTTTTGGGGCGCTGTAAAGGTGCCGGATTCAGTGCGCCTTGTGCGGCGCGGCCTTGAACGGCGTCTCGCAACCGAGTCGGTGCCAGCACACCTGATTCAAGGCGCCGACCAGGTCGACGCTTGCCGACGTGCGTCAGCGGCTCACGATTGCGCACCCGGCCCACTGAATAGAGCGCCGTTCGGGGCTGGCATGTCCGATGTGAGCCTGCAGGACGTCCGGAGTCAGTTTGGATAACGCCGGCCTGCGGTATCCAGTGGCCAGTCATCAGTGCGCAGCGGCGCGGCGGGCAGGCCGTCGCCACCCACAAGGTTGGACTCCATCGGGTTGTCCACCCAGGCGTAGCGCGCGGCTTGGGGTATGGCTACTTCGGTGCTGCCCAGGACCACCGCATCGCCCTCAATGCGTGCGTTGGCGGGCACAAAGCGGCGGTCGGCGCCGGCAACCATGAAGCCCCGCAGTGGCTCGCCCGCTCTTGTCGTGCGCAGACCGCCTGCCGTGTGCTTGAAGTGCAGCCAGACCTCGTTGCCACGTACCTCGGCCCCCAGCAGTTGCGGACCCGTGGCCGGTGTGGCGCGCAGCCCCAGGTCGCGCAGCGCGAGCTGCGCGAGACGGTAGCCCAGCGCGCGCTTGTTGCGCGGGTGGATGTCCGCCGCGTCGCCAACGTCGATGGCAACCGCCATGCCGGTGTGCGGCAGCTTCAGCGCCTGGGCCTGTGCGTCGCGCAGTTCGGCCCAGCCGCCGTGGCCGAGCCGGTTGTTCTGCAGCGGCAGGTAGGACGCCAACTGCACGAAGAAGAACGGCAGCCTGGGTTGGCCGAACTGTGTGCGCCAATCGGTGATCAGCTTCCGGAAGTCGGCCGCATAGGCCGCGGCGCGGCCGGTGTTGCTCTCGCCTTGGTACCACAACGCCCCGCGGAACTTCAGGCCATGCAACGGCGCGATGAGGCCGTTGTGCGCCAGCGTGGGTGCATCGTTGGCGGTAGGCGTGGTGGCTATGCGCACTCGCTCCACGCGGGCGCGCCAGGGACCGGCCAGCGGGACTGCGCCGGCCGCAGTGTCCAGCCGCATCGAGCTCGCGTCGCCGTGAAAACCGCCACCCCCGCCGCTGTCGGTCACGCGGACGGCGATCCAGTTGGCGCCCTGCCGCAGTACGCCGGTGGGCAGCTCGTAGCGGCGCGTTTGGTCGTAGCCGCACTGGCCGCCGACTCTCTGGCCGTTCACCCAGACCTCGTCGCAGTCGTCCACCTTGGCCAGATGCAGCTGTGCGGGGCCGGCGGCCTGGGCTTCGGTGAGCTCCAGCTTGCGGCGCAGCCAGACGATGCCGTCCACGTCGGCCAGGCCCTGGCCCTCCCAGACGCCCGGAGCGTTCAGCATGGGCCAGTCGGCGTCGATGTTGCCGGCAGCCGACCAGGCAACTGGGTCCACGCCCTGCCAGGGCAGGCTTGGTTGCCAGGCTTTCACGCGGCCCTCGATGAGCTCGCGGCGCTGGCGCACGAACTCTTCGCCACTCGCCGGCAGCGCCTTCAGCGCAGTGGCGAGTGCCGGGTCTTGCTGCACCAGCTCGCGGCGCATCCAGGTTTCCAGGTGCGAGCCGCCCCAGGCGGTGTTGACCAGGCCGATGGGCACGCCTTGCACGGCCTGCATCTGGCGCGCGAAGTGGTAACCCACGGCGCTGAACTCGCCCACTTTGCCGGCCTCGGCGACGACCCAGGACGCCGGCGCGATGTCGGCCTCGGGCGTCAGGCTGGCGCGCAGCGGCACGCGCAGGTGGCGCAGCTGCGCGTTCTGTGGGGAGGAGACCTCCTGCGGGCCGGTGTCGGTCTGCGCCAGCGGCCACTCCATGTTGGACTGCCCGCCCAGCAGCCAGACGTCGCCGATCAGCACGTCCCTCAGCTCCAAGCGCCCGTCGCCCTGCACGCGCAGCGCATGCGGGCCGCCGGCCTTCAGCGCCGGCAGCGTGGCACTCCAGCGGCCATCGGCGCCGACGGTGGCGCTGGCCTTCCTGCCGGCCAGCTCCACGGTCAGCGTCTGGCCCGGCGAGGCTCGGCCCCAGATGCGGATGGGCTGCTCGCGCTGCAGCACCATGTGGTCGCCGAACACGCTGGCCAGGCGGACCTCGGCCTGGGCGCTGGCGGCGGCCAGTGCTATCAACAGCAGCGGGAGGCGGGGCTTCTGGGTCATGTGAATGTCTCCTCAACGGGCATGCAGGGCGAAGACGGAGTCTGCCGTGTCGGCGCAGCTGGTCGAGGCAGCTCATGGCCTTGGGCAAGGCGCGGTCGCGCCGTCCTCGGGCAGCATGGCCCCATGTCGTTGAAAGCGCGGTTAGACGAGTTAGGCGAACTCGCTCTGCAGCGTCCGGTAGAGGCGCTGGAAGCGTTCGAAACGGGGCTGCAGTGCGGCAGCCAGCGCGGGATCGGGTTCGGCGATGCGGGCGATGTCGGGCGTGCGGCAGACCTCGTCCACCGTGCCGCCGGTGGCCAGCCAGGCCAGCCGGGCTGCACCCAAGGCGCCGCCGGCTTCGGCGCCGACGCCGTTGACCAGGCGCACGTTCAGCAGCGACGCGAGCAACTTTGCCCACCACTCGCTGCGGGCGCCGCCGCCGACCAGCCACAGCTGCTCGGCATGGCCACCGCCGGCCTGCAGCGCCTGCCAGCCATCCAGCAGCGCGAAGCCCACGCCCTCCAGCACGGCATGGCCCATATCGGCGGCGCCGTGTTCGTGCGTGAGGCCGAAGAACACGCCCTTGGCATTGGCGTTGTTGTGCGGCGTTCGTTCGCCGGAGAGATAGGGTAGGAAGACGGGTGCCTGGTCGCGCTGCGTGGGTGTGAGCGCGGCGGCCTTGGCGATCAGGTCGGCCTCGCCGCCAGGCATGCCCAGCATCAGCGTGGCCCAGCGCAGCGCGCTCGCGGCGCTGAGCATGACGCTCATCTGGTGCCAGGTGTCGGGCAGCGCATGGCAAAAGGCATGCACCGCGCGGGCGGGGTTGGGGCTGAAGGCCTTGTTGCACAGGAAGATCACGCCCGACGTGCCCAGCGACAGGAAGCCGTCTCCAGGCTTGACGACGCCCATGCCCACGGCGCTGGCGGCGTTGTCGCCACCGCCACCGGCAATGATCACGCCCGCCGACAGGCCCCAGCGCGCGGCCAACTCGGGCTTGAGCGTGGCGCTGGCCTCGCTGCCTTCGACGAGGCGGGGCATGTGCGCTTCGGTCAGGCCGGTCAGCGCCAGTGCCTCGGGTGACCAGCGTCGGCGGGCCACGTCCAGCCACAGCGTGCCGGCGGCGTCGCTCATCTCGCTGACGAACTCGCCGCTCAGCTCGTAGCGCAGCCAGTCCTTGGGCAGCAGCACCTTGGCCACCCGGGCGAACAGGTCGGCCTCGTGCTCGCGCATCCACGCCAGCTTGGGCGCGGTGAAGCCCGGCATCGCGAGGTTGCCGGTGATGGCCGGCAGCTCGGGGCAGGCGGCCATCATCTGCGCGCACTGCGGGCCGCTGCGGCCGTCGTTCCACAGGATGGCCGGGCGCAGCACGTTGCCGGCGGCGTCCAGCGTGACGGCGCCGTGCATCTGGCCGGACAGGCCGATGCCGCGCACCTGGGCCAGCGCGGCGCCGTGGTCTTGCTTGAGTTGGGCCATGCCGGCATCGATCGCGGCCCACCAATCGGTGGGGTGCTGCTCACTCCACAGCGGTTGAGGCCGCTGCACGGTGAGCGCCACGCCGGTGGTGGCGACGATGGTGTGCCGCTCGTCGAGCAGCAGCAACTTGATCTCGGAGGTGCCGAGGTCGATGCCAAGAAACATGGTCAGACGAATGCGTTGACGATGTTTTCCAGCCGCTCCTGGCGGCCGGAGCGCGGTTGGGGCGAGATGCCTTGTGCGTGCACCAGCGAAGCCAGGTCATCCAGGCTGGCGCCCGACAGGATGCTCTTGCCCAGGTCGCCTTCCCAGCCGGCATAGCGCTCGGCCACGGCCTTCTCCAGCTGGCCGCTCTCGTACAGCGCGGCGGCGGCCAGGAAGGCGCGGGCCATGGTGTCCATGCCGCCGATGTGACCTTCGAGCTGGTCGATGGGGTCGATGGACTGGCGGCGCACCTTGGCGTCGAAGTTGGTGCCGCCGGTGGTGTAGCCGCCGTAGCGGATCATCTCCAGCATCGCCGGCACCAGCTGCACGTGGTTGTTGGGGAACTGGTCGGTGTCCCAGCCCAGCTGCTCGTCGCCGCGGTTGGCGTCCAGCGATCCGAAGATGCCTAAAGCGCAGGCGGTCGCCACTTCATGCTCGAAGCTGTGGCCGGCCAGCGTCGCGTGGTTGACCTCGATGTTGACCTTGACCTCGTTCTCCAGGCCGTAGGTCTTCAGGAAGCCGTAGACCGTGGCGCTGTCGTAGTCGTACTGGTGCTTGGTGGGCTCCTGCGGCTTCGGCTCGATGAGGATGGTGCCCTTGAAGCCGATCTTGTGCTTGTGCTCGACGACCGAGGTCAGGAAGCGGCCGTACTGAGCCAGCTCGCGCTTGAGGTCGGTGTTCAGCAGCGTCTCGTAGCCCTCGCGGCCGCCCCACAGCACGTAGTTGGCGCCGCCCAGGCGGTGGGTCCACTCCAGCACATGCTTCACTTGAGCGGCGGCGTAGGCGTAGACGGCGGGGTCGGGGTTGGTGGCCGCGCCGCTCATGAAGCGGCCGTTGGAGAACAGGTTGGCCGTGCCCCACAGCAGGCCCACCTTGCCGTCCTGCATCTTCCTGGCGGCGGCTTCCAGCAGACCGTCCAGGATGCGGTTGGACTCGGCCAGCGTCGCGCCCTCGGGCGCCACGTCGCGGTCATGGAAGCACCAGTAGGGCAGGCCCAGCTTGCCGAAGAAGTCGAACGCGGCGTCCAGCTTCAGGTAGGCGTCCTTGACGGGGTCGGCCTCGTTGAACCACTCGCGCTGGAACACGGTGTTGCCCAGACTGAAGAC
>JBKBVY010000194.1:0-6286 GCA_046289335.1 Roseateles sp.
CGTACAACGCCAAGCGGCTGGTCTGGCTGATGAGCCAGGGCTCGGTGGCGGGGGCGCGGTGAGCGCCGTGAAGGGCGAGGTGCGCCCGCAAAGCGCCACGGCGGCCGACATCGGGGCCCGGCGGACCCCAAGCGGCCAGGAAACCCGCAAAAACTACGCCGCAGCGCCGCGAGTCAACCGCTGACTTCGCCGTTGGCGGTGTTCAGCGCCTCGTGCTGGGGTTTTGAGAAGTGCCCATTAGGGAAGGTCTGCACAAAGCGCCGACCATTGTGGTGAGCGAGATATGAAGGGGGTGAAGGTTGACTTCGGCGTCATTGATGACCCCGCCGGGCCGCCAATCGCAGACTGCAGCCCGGTAGGTTGGAGTGAGCCTGCGCACTCCAACATCGCGGCAGGCAGTGCGCGTTGGGGCTCACGATGTTCACCCCAACCTACGGCACTAACGCGGACGGCAAGCCGGCCTTCGTGGTGCTGCCTTACGACCAGTTCCGTCGCATGACCGGCGGCTTTGCGGACGGCAGCGTGCCCAACGAGGTGGTCAACTTGTCCTTCGAGCGCGGCGTGTCCGCGATGGCGGCGTGGCGGGAGCACCTGGGGCTGACACAGGCCGAGGTAGCCGGCCGCATCGACATCACGCAGGCCGACTATGCGCAGATGGAGCGCGTGAAGCAGCCGCGCAAGGCCACGCTGGCCAAGGTGGCGGCAGCACTCGGTCTGGAGGCGGAGCAGTTGCGGTGGTGAGCGCCGGCAGCCCTTAACGCGGGCGCAGGCTAAGCATTTGCAACGACGGGCGAGGGTGTAGTGGCGTGCAGGGCGGGCATGGGTAGAAGACTCTCAGCCACTCAGCCCGCAGGCACATACTTCATCTGCATTCCCCATGGAGCCTGATGATGTTCAAGATCGCCGACGCCCCGAAGCGCGCCGCCAACCTCAGCCTCAACAGCAAGGTGCTGGACATGGCCAAGGAACTGGGCATGAACGTCTCGGCCACGGTGGATGCCTTGCTGGCCGCCGAAGTGGAGAAGCGTTACTGGCAGCGCTGGAACGCAGAGAACAAGGAGGCCATCGCTCACTACAACGCCCGCATTGAGCGTGACGGGCTTCCACTGGCCCAGTACCGCACGTTCGCGCGGGACGAGTGATGGCGCGCTTCGCGCGTCTACGCGTCTACGTCTACGCCAATCCCGCCGCGCGCGAGCGCCAGGTGACGCCGTTGTTCCTGGATATCCAGAACGACTACATCGACGGCTTGGGCACCCGCATCGTGATCCCCCTGCGGCGCGAGGCTGCGTTCGGTCCCCGTGCGCAGCGGCTCAACCCGTTGGTCAAGGTCGATGACGATGCCCTCGACACCCTGTTCGGCGCCTTCTGAGGCCCCATCCCTTCCACAGCCATGCGCCGCGTGCTCACCCACGGCGTGCAGCCCGGTATCTGCGGGTAGGCTTGCCAACCCCGACTTCGTGGTCGGCGGGATTCGTTGGGGTTCACGATGTTCACCCCATTGACCTACGGCGCAAGCAGCCTTGATGGCCGCTTCACTGCCCGCTCTTCGCCAGCCTCGCCGCCAACTTCATCAGCGACGGCACCCGCTTGCGCCCGTGCATGGCCCGCACCCGGGCCTTGGCGGCGCCGATGTCCAGGCCCGCGCTGGTCACGATCAGCGGCTTGGCTTCGTCCTCCCGCATCACTTCGAACTGCGCCGCCAACCCCGGCCGGCCCGTCTTGGCGACGCCGATGACCGGCGTGGCGCCGCTCAGCGCGGTGAACAGGTGCTGGCCCAGGCCCGGCGTTTCATCGGCATCCAGATGCACGAAGCCGTCGATGACGATGAGCTCGGGCGCCAGCCGGTGCTCGCGCAGCAGCTGCATCACGCAGGTCAGCTCGCGCAGGTCAGGCTCGCCGCGGGCGGGCTTCTCGATCTGGGGACTGCGGGTCAGGTAGGTCTGCGTCGCTTCCGGCGCATCCCAGGCGTCGAAGGCGACGGCAGCGACCTGCGCTTGCGAGCCGTCGAGGTGAACGGCGATGGCGAGTTTCATGAGAGAGGTGAAAGGCGTCTTTCGCGCAGTGTCGGCGACGGCGGACGGGCTACGGAGCCATACTGCCCGCCATGCAACGCCGCCCCCTCCTCCAAGCCCTCGCGCTGAGCCCGCTGGCCAGCGCCTTTGCCACCGCCGCGCAGACGCGCCAGCAAGGCCGCCCCGGCGCCGGCTATGGCCCGTTGCGGCCGGTGGCCGACGAGGCCACGGGCCTGCCGCTGCTGATGCTGCCGGAGGGCTTTCGCTACCGCAGCTTCGGCTGGGCCGGCGAGGCGCTGGCCAATGGCGGCACGGTGCCGGCCGCGGCGGACGGCATGGGCATCGTCAAGACCGAGGGCGAGGTGTTCACCCTGGTGCGCAACCACGAGCTGCCGGGCCTGGGCGGCGGCTTCGGGCCGGCGGCCAGCCATTACGACGCGCCCTGCGACGGCGGCACGGTGACGCTGCGCTACGACCGCGCGGCGGGCAAGCTGCTGGAGCTGCGCGGCTCGCTGTCGGGCACGATGGTGAACTGCGCCGGCGGCACCACGCCCTGGGGCAGCTGGCTGTCGTGCGAGGAGATCGTCACGCCGGCCGGCCACTCGGGCCAGTGGCGCGGCAAGCCCTTCCGGCTGGAGAGGCCGCACGGCTTCGTCTTCGAGGTGCCGGCCGACGGCCTGTCCGACGCGCGGGCGCTGACGGCGCTGGGCCAGTTCAAGCATGAGGCGGCGCTGGTGGATGCCGATGGCACGGTCTACCTGACCGAGGACGCCCAGCCGGCCGGCTTCTACCGCCTGCTGCCGGCGAAGAAGGGCGACCTGGCGGCCGGCGGCCGCCTGCAGATGCTGCGCGCGGCCAAGGCCAGCGACCTGCGCACCGGCCTGAAGCCGGGCCAGCAGTTCGATGTGGACTGGGTGGACATCGCCCGCCCCGCCGACGGCGTGGGCGACAACGGCCACAACGGCGTGCTGAACCAGGGCCGCGCCCAGGGCGGCAGCCTGTTCACGCGGCTGGAGGGCCTGCATGCGGGGCGCGACGAGATCTTCTTCACCAGCACCGACGGCGGCGATGCCAGGGCCGGACAGGTCTGGCGCTTCATCCCCAGCCAGCAGCGGCTGGAGCTGTTCCTGGAGTCGCCGGGGGCCAGCGTGTTCGACTACCCGGACAACCTGTGCCTGCATCCACGCAGCGGCCTGATCGTCGTCTGCGAGGACAGCAAGCAGCCGGTGCAGCGCCTCTACGGCCTGCGCCGCGGGGACGGCCTGGCGGGCCTGTTCGAGCTGGCGCGCAACAACGTGCAGCTGGCCGGCGAGCACCTGGGCCTGAGCGGCGATTTCCGCGGCGCGGAATGGGCGGGCGCCTGCTTCAGCCCCGACGGCAAGACCTTGTTCGCCAACGTCTACCGGCCGGGCTTCACGGTGGCGATCAGCGGGCCGTTCTAGGGCTGAGCACGGCGCGGCCGGCCCGGCGCCGGGGCTGGCGGCCTACCAGCGCGTCCACGCGATGACGGCGACGATGGTCAGACACATCAGCGCATTTCCGGTGTTGACGGCAATCGCCCGGTTGCAGCAGCGGCCGTTCTGCTCCCACAGCCACAGCGCCATCGTCGTGTTGCCGCCCAGGAAGGCCAGCCAGGTCCACAGCGAGTGCTGGCTGGAATCTCCACTGGCGAGCAAGGCCAGGATGGTGGGCAGGTAGGCCAGCACGCGCACCGAGTTGAACAGCGCGAACGCGCCTCCCAGCAACGTCAGATAGGTCTCGCGCGACGGCGAGGGTGCTTCGTCGTGAACCGTGTTGGAGTGCAGCATCGTCTTCCCCCTGAGCGGAAACGGCAGGCCGGAGGTGGCGCGCCCTGACTGTCTAAACGGGATGCCGACCGCCCGACTGTCAACGCGGCTGGCGCAGCGCGGCGGCACTTTTCACCTTGGCAGCCATCGCCGAGCGGGCCGCCAGGCGGGCTGATCCAAGCCGCCCGCGGCCTCGTACAAGAGGCATCACCCAGCGAGCACGACCGATCCCCATGGCACACGACGAAAGCTCCACCGCCCTGCGGCTGGCCGAACGCGGCCTGCTGCCCGATGCCGCGCTGCGGCTGGGCATACGCCGGCTGCTGCGCCAGCGACTGCAGGAGCTGCGCCACGGGGACGGCGAGTCGGCCGCGGCGCTGACGCAGCGCTTCCTGGCCTCGCTGCGCGCCGCGCCGCTGGCGCTGCTGCCGCACAAGGCCAACGAGCAGCACTACGAGCTGCCGCCCGAGCTGTTCGGCGCCATGCTGGGGCCGCAGCGCAAGTACAGCTGCTGCTGGTGGCCCGAGGGTGTCACGACGCTGGAGCAGGCCGAGGAGGCCGCGCTGGCCGAAACCGCCGCCCGCGCCCAGCTGGCCAACGGCCAGCGGATCCTGGAGCTGGGCTGCGGCTGGGGCTCGCTGAGCCTGTGGATGGCCTCGCACTACCCCGAGTCGCAGATCCTGGCCGTGTCCAACTCGGCCTCTCAGCGCCAGTACATCGAGGCCCAGGCGGCCGCGCGCGGCCTGACCAACCTGCAGGTGCAGACGGCCGACTTCAACGCCTTCGAGACCGAGCGCCGCTTCGACCGCGTGGTGTCGGTGGAGATGTTCGAGCATCTGCGCAACTGGCCCCAGGCCTTCGGCCGGGTGGCCGGCTGGCTCAAGCCCGAGGGCCTGTTCTTCCTGCATGTGTTCGTGCACCGGGAGGCGCCCTATGCCTTCGAGGTGCGCGACGCCAGCGACTGGATGAGCCAGCACTTCTTCTCCGGCGGCATGATGCCCAGCGACGACCTGGCCCTGCTGTGCCAGGACGCGCTGACGCTGCAGCAGCGCTGGCGCTGGGACGGCCGCCACTACGCCCGCACGGCGGCGGCCTGGCTGGCCAAGTTCGACGCGCGGCGCTCCGAGCTGATGCCGCTGTTCGAGCAGACCTACGGCAAGAGTCAGGCCTCCATGTGGTGGCAGCGCTGGCGGCTGTTCCTGCTGTCGGTCGAGGAGCTGTTTGCCTACCGCGGCGGCCAGCAGTGGTGGGTCAGCCACTACCTGTTCGCGCCGCGGGTCTGAGGGGTCGGCCATGGACATCTCTCCGCTGCAAAGCGCCGGCTGGGGCCTGGCCCTGGCGCTGGCCATCGCCCTGCCCACCTGGGCAGCCAGCGTGCCGCTGCGCGACGCCAGCCTGGCAGACCGGGTCTGGTCCGCGCTCATCGCCGCACCCGCCGTGCTCTACGCCGTGCAGCTGGGCAGCGACCTGCGCACGCAGGTCATGCTGGTCATCCTGCTGGCCTGGGCGCTGCGGCTGGCTGTCTACGTGACCTGGCGCAACTGGGGCCACGGCGAGGACCGGCGCTACCAGGCCATGCGCGAGCGCAACCAGCCCGGCTTTGCGCTGAAAAGCCTGTGGCTGGTGTTCGGCCTGCAGGCCATGCTGGCCTGGATCGTGGGCTGGCCGGTGCTGGCCGCCGCCGGCGGCAGCCCCGCCTGGACGCCCTGGGACGGGCTGGGCGCGGCCCTGGCGCTGGGCGGCGTGCTGGTGGAGAGCATCGCCGACGCGCAGCTGGCGCGCTTCCGCCGCGACCCGGCCAACCGCGGCCAGGTGATGGACCGCGGCCTGTGGCGCTACTCGCGCCACCCCAACTATTTCGGCGAGGCCTGCCTGTGGTGGGGCCTGGGCCTGATGGGCCTGGCCGGTGGCGGCTGGGCGGCGGCCTGGTGCCTGCTGTCGCCGCTGATGATGACCGTGCTGCTGCTGCGCGTGTCCGGCGTCACGCTGCTGGAGCAGGACATGGCCGAGCGCCGCCCGGCCTACCGCGACTACGTGCGCCGCACCAGCGCCTTCATCCCCTGGCCGCCCAGGGCGCCCGCCGCATGAAGCCCGCCGTCGCATTGCTGCTGGCCTGCGGCCTCGCGCAGGCCCAGACCTGGGACTTCGAGGTGCGGCTGGACGACAAGCCCATCGGCACCCACCGCTTCACCGTCAACGGGCCGCCCGGCGAGCGCGAGGTGCTGAGCCAGGCGCGCATGGACGTGAAGCTGCTGGGCATCCCCGTGTTCCGCTACCGCCATGAGGCGCGCGAGCGCTGGCGCGGCGACTGCGTGGCCGAGCTGCAGTCCAAGACCGACGACGACGGCAAGCCGCTGCAGGTCACCCAGGCCCGCGGCGCGGCCGACGCCTGCCTGATGGGCTTTGCCTACTGGCACCCCAACCTGACCACGCAGACCCGGCTGCTGAACCCGCAGACGGGCCTGGTGGAGGAAGCGCGCTTCG
>JBKBVY010000195.1:0-6279 GCA_046289335.1 Roseateles sp.
GGCAAGATCGCCAAGATCGTCAACGAGAACACCCTCACCGGCCAGCCCTACGTGATGGACACCAGCATCACCGTCGAGCAGGCCCTGAAGGCCGGCGGCGCCGAGATGGTGTCGATGGTGCGCCTGGCCGTGGGCGAGGGCATCGAGAAGGAGGTGGACGACTTCGCGGCCGAAGTGGCGGCCCAGGTCGCCGCTGCAAAGGGTCAGTAAAGACTCTTGCAAAACTGAAAGGGCGCCCGGAATGCCTCCGAGGCGCCCTTTAAACTTGCGGGCCGCCACCAGCCCGCTCCGAACTCCGAGGACAACATGCCCGCGTACAAGCGCATCCTGCTCAAACTCTCCGGCGAAGCCCTGATGGGCGACGACGCCTACGGCATCAACCGCGCGACCATCGTCCGCATGGTGCAGGAGGTGCGGGAGGTGACGCAGATGGGCGTGGAGGTCGCGGTGGTCATCGGCGGCGGCAACATCTTCCGCGGCGTGGCCGGCGGCTCGGTCGGCATGGACCGTGCCACGGCCGACTACATGGGCATGCTGGCCACGGTCATGAACTCGCTGGCGCTGGCCGACACCATGCGGCAGGAAGGCATGACGGCCCGCGTGATGTCGGCCATCGCGATCGAGCAGGTGGTCGAGCCCTATGTGCGCCCCAAGGCGCTGCAATACCTCGAAGAAGGCAAGGTGGTCGTCTTCGCCGCCGGCACCGGCAACCCCTTCTTCACGACCGACACGGCGGCCGCGCTGCGCGGCGCCGAGATCGGTGCGGAGATCGTGCTGAAGGCCACCAAGGTCGACGGCGTCTACACCGCCGACCCCAAGAGCAATCCCGAGGCCACGCGCTATTCGCGCATCAGCTTCGATGAGGCCATCTCGCGCAACCTGCAGGTCATGGACGGCGCCGCCTTCGCACTGTGCCGCGACCAGAAGCTGCCGATCAAGGTCTTCAGCATCTTCAAGGCCGGCGCGCTCAAGCGCGTCGTGCAGGGCGAGGATGAAGGCACCCTCGTCCACGTTTGAGTGAACCCACGAGAGACGACAGATCATGAGCATCGCTGACATCAAGAAGAACGCCGAGGCCAAGATGGCCAAGTCGGTCGAGGCGCTGAAGAACGAACTGCACAAGATCCGCACCGGCCGTGCCCACCCCGGCATCCTGGACCAGGTCAGCGTCGAGTACTACGGCTCCATGGTGCCCATCAGCCAGGTCGCCAACGTCAGCCTGCTGGACGCGCGCACCATCTCCGTCCAGCCCTGGGAAAAGGGCATGGGCGCCAAGATCGAGAAGGCCATCCGCGAGAGCGACCTGGGCCTGAACCCGTCGTCCCAGGGCGACCTGATCCGCGTGCCCATGCCGCCGCTGACCGAGGAGCGTCGCAAGGAGCTGACCAAGGTCGTGCGCAATGTCGGCGAGGACGCCAAGGTGGCCGTGCGCAACCTGCGCCGTGAGGCCAACGAGCAGGCCAAGAAGCTGCTGAAGGACAAGGAGATCGGCGAAGACGAAGAGCGTCGCAGCCTGGACGACGTCCAGAAGCTCACCGACCGCGTGATCGCCGAGATCGACAAGCTGGTCTCGGCCAAGGAAACCGAGATCCTCGCGGTTTGAGCGCCGCCTGCACCGTGGCGCAAGACCGCCTGGCGCCGCCGCGCCACGTCGCCATCGTCATGGACGGCAATGGCCGCTGGGCCAAGCGGCGCTTCCTGCCACGCTTCTTCGGCCACAAGGCTGGCGTGGACAGTCTGGTCAAGGTCGTCCAGGCCTGCATTGACCGCGACATCGAGTACCTGACCGTCTTCGCCTTCTCCAGCGAGAACTGGAAGCGCCCCAGCGACGAGGTCTCCGGCCTGATGGGCCTGGTGCTGGCCGCCGTCAGTCGCTATCTGGCCAAGATGGGCGCGATGGGCGTGCGCATCCGCATCGTGGGCGACCGCGATGCGGTGTCCGACAAGCTGCGCCACGCCTGGCACGAGGCCGAGACCAGCACCGCCCACAACACCAAGCTGACGCTCAACGTCGCCTTCAACTACGGCGGCCGGTGGGACATCGTGCAGGCCTGCCGCAAGGCCATCGAGGCCGGCGTGCCGGCCGAGCAGCTGACCGAGGCCAGGCTGTCGGAGTTCATGGCGATGAGCTATGCCCCCGACCCCGACCTCTTCATCCGCACCGGCGGCGAAGTGCGCATCAGCAACTTCCTGCTCTGGCAGGCGGCCTACACCGAGTTCGTGTTCTCGGACTGCCTGTGGCCCGATTTCGGCGAGCGCGAACTGGATGCGGCCATCGCCGCCTTCCACGAGCGCGACCGCCGCTTCGGCGGCGTCAAGGAAGCGCCCGTCGCCGCCTGAGCGCGCGAGGCCGCGTCATGCTCAAGACCCGCGTCATCACCGCCGTCGTGCTGCTGGCCGTCCTGCTGCCGGTGCTGTTCCAGGCCTCGCCCTGGCCGTTCGCCTGGGTCACCGTGCTGATGATGGGCGCGGCCGGCTGGGAGTGGACGCGGCTCAACGGCCTGCCGGGCGCCGGTGCCGTGGCTGGCGGCGTGGCGCTGGCGCTGGCCTGCGTCTGGACGCTGCTGCTGGGCGCGCTGCATGCGCCACCGTCCTGGATCTGGTGGCTGGCCAGTGGCGTCTGGGTGCTGGGGGGCGGCTATGCGCTGCGTGCCGGCCCGGCCGGCTGGCCGCAGCTGGCCCGCGGCGGCCGTCTCGCGCTGGGCGCGCTGCTGCTGTGGGGCGCCTGGCTGGCCATAGCTCAGGCCAAGGTCATCGGCATCAATTTCATCCTGTCGGTCTTCTGCCTGGTCTGGATGGCCGACATCGCCGCCTACTTCTGCGGCCGCGCCTTCGGCCGCCGCAAGCTCGCGCCCGCCATCAGCCCGGGCAAGAGCTGGGAAGGCGTGTGGGGCGGCATGGCCGGCGTCATCCTGCTGGGCTTCGTGTGGGTGCACGTCATCGACGTGCGGCTGGCCGTCGACTCGCCCAGCCTCTACACGCTGCTGGTGCAGCGCCACGGCTGGGTGGCGCTGCTGGCCCTGGTCTTCCTCGGTGCGATGAGCGTCGTGGGCGACCTGTTTGAATCCCTGGTCAAGCGGGCCGCCGGCGCCAAGGACAGCAGCCAGCTGCTGCCCGGCCACGGCGGCGTGCTGGACCGCATCGACGCACTGCTGCCGGTGTTCCCGCTGGCCCTTGCCCTCATCAGCCTATGAACCGTCAACGCGTCTGCGTGCTCGGCTCGACCGGGTCCATCGGCGTCAACACGCTGGACGTGTTGTCGCGCCATCCCGAGCGGTATGAAGTCGTCGCGCTCAGTGCGATGAGCCGCGTCGACGAACTGCTGGCCCAGTGCCTGGCCTGGCAGCCCCGTTTTGCCGTCATGCCCGAGCGCGAGGCGGCGGCCCGGCTGCGCGAGCGGCTGCGCGAGGCCGGCAGCCGCACCGAGGTGCTGGACGGTGCCGACCAGCTGGCCGTCATCGCCGCCCACCCGGAGGTGGACACGGTGATGGCCGCCATCGTCGGCGCTGCGGGCCTGGCGCCCGCCATCGCCGCGGCGCGCGCCGGCAAGCGGCTGCTGCTGGCCAACAAGGAGGCCATCGTCGTCGGCGGCGCCTTGTTCATGCAGGCGGTGGAGCAGGGTGGGGCGACGCTGCTGCCCATCGACAGCGAGCACTCGGCCATCTTCCAGTGTCTGCCCGAGGACCGCACGACCTGGCACGACCGCATCGACCACATCGTGCTGACGGCCTCCGGTGGCCCCTTCCGCCAGCGCGACCCCAGGACGCTGGCCGACGTGACGCCGACCCAAGCCTGCGCCCACCCCAACTGGGTCATGGGCCGCAAGATCTCGGTCGACTCCGCGACCATGATGAACAAGGCGCTGGAGGTCATCGAGGCGCGCTGGCTGTTCGGCCTGGCGCCCGAGCAGATCCAGGTGCTCATCCACCCGCAGAGCATCATCCATTCGATGGTGGTCTGCCGCGACCAGTCCGTGCTGGCCCAGCTGGGCACGCCCGACATGCGGGTGCCCATCGCCTATGGCCTGTCCTTCCCCGAGCGCATCACCTCGGGCGCCAGCCGGCTGGACCTGCTGACCACGCCCGGCCTCAGCTTCGAGGAGGCCGATGCCGTGCGCTTCCCGGGCCTGCACCTGTCCTGGCAGGCGCTCAAGGGCCCCGAGGGCAGCACCACGGTGCTGAATGCGGCCAACGAAGTCGCCGTGGATGCCTTCCTGAGCGGCCGCCTGCGCTTTGATCGCATCCACGCGATCAATGCGCAATGCCTGGCCGACGTGCAGCCCGATGACTGCGGCAGCATCGAGGCCTTGCTGGCGCTGGATGCCCGCACCCGGGCGCATGCGCGCGCACTGCTGTGACCACGCTGCTCGCCTTCCTCATCGCCCTGGCGCTGCTGATCGCGGTGCATGAGTGGGGCCACTACCGCGTCGCCCGTGCCTGCGGCGTCAAGGTGCTGCGCTTCTCCATCGGCTTCGGCCGCGTGCTGTGGCGCCGCGTAGGCCGCGACGGCACCGAATTCACGCTCAGCGCGCTGCCATTGGGCGGCTATGTCCGGATGCTGGACGAGCGCGACGGCCCCGTCGCACCGCACGAGCGCGAGCAGGCCTTCAACCAGCGCCCGCTGCGCCAGCGCGCTGCCATCGTCGCGGCCGGTCCGGCAGCCAACTGGGTGCTGGCCGTGCTGCTGCTGGCGGCTGTCGCCTGGCTGGGCAGCGAGGTGCCCAAGGCGGTGCTGGGCACGCCGCCGACCGGCTCGCTGGCCGAGCGGGCGGGGCTGCGTGCAGGCGACTGGGTGCGCGCCACCTCGCCGGACGGCCAGGCCTGGGACGATGTGCAGGCCTTGCCCGACCTGTTGTCGGCCGTCGCACGGGCGCAGGCGCTGGGCGAGCCGCTGTACCTGTCGGTCAGCGATGCGCGCGGCCACGGCTCGCGCAGCCTGAAGCTGGACACCGAGCGGCTGGCTGGCCGCGCGCCCGACGCGCATCTGTTCAACGATGTCGGCCTGGCGCCGCTGGCCGAGCCGCTGATCCAACGGGTCGCGGCAGGCGGCGCGGGCGAGCGCGCCGGCTTGCAGGCCGGCGACCGCGTGCTGACCATCGACGGCCAGCAGGTGCCCGACGCCGGCTTCCTGCGCGACGCCATCCGCCGCGCCCACGACGGTGACCAGCCGCGCACGATGAGCTGGCGGGTCGAGCGTGGCGGCCGGGTCGTGGAGCTGGATGCCACGCCGCGCCTGCTGGAGGACGCCGGGCGCAGCGTTGCGCGGCTGGAGATCGGCGTCGGTGCGCCGCCCGAGCGTGTGTTCGTCAGCCGCGGCTTCATCGACGGCCTGTGGGGCGGCGTCCAGCAGAGCTGGGACATGGCCGCCACCATGCTCAGGCTGCTGGGTCGCATGCTGGTGGGCGAGGCCTCGGTGAAGAACCTCAGCGGCCCGCTGACCATCGCCGACTATGCGGGCCAATCGGCCCAGGCGGGGCTGTCGTCCTACCTCGACTTCCTCGCCAAGATCTCGCTCAGCCTGGCGGTGCTGAACCTGCTGCCGCTGCCCATGCTGGATGGCGGACACCTCATGTATCATCTTTTCGAGGGTCTGAGCGGCCGCCCCGTGTCTGAATGGTGGCAGCGGCAACTGCAGCGCGCAGGCGCGCTGATCCTGATGCTGATGATGGCCTTGGCCCTTTCCAACGACGTCTCCCGCCTCGCGGGTTGGCACTGAAACTCCCCGGTTCCCATGTCCTTTTCATTCAGTTCGGGAGCATCGCTGCGCCCCTCGCACCTGGCTTTGGCTCTGTTGGGGATGTTCCAGTCGGGGCTGGCCTGGGCGGTCGATCCCTTTGTGTTGAAGGACATCCGCGTCGAGGGTCTGCAGCGCACCGACCCGGGTACCGTGTTCGCATCGCTGCCCTTCCGCATCGGCGACATCTACAACGACGAAAAGGGCGCCGCCGCTCTGCGGGCGCTGTTCGCCACCGGCCTGTTCAAGGACGTGCGCATCAGCATCGAGGGCGATGCGGTGGTCGTCATCATCGACGAGCGGCCCATCATCGCCAACGTGAACTTCGTGGGCCTGAAGGAGTTCGACACCGAGGCGCTGACCAAGTCGCTGAAGGACGTGGGCATCGGCGAGGGCAAGCCCTTCGACAAGGCGCTGGCTGACCGGGCCGAGCAGGAACTGAAGCGGCAATACCTGACCCGCAGCCTGTACGGCGCCGAGGTCACGACCACCATCACGCCCATCGAGCGCAACCGCGTCAACGTCAGCTTCAACGTGACCGAGGGC
>JBKBVY010000196.1:0-6188 GCA_046289335.1 Roseateles sp.
GGTTGGGGTCGATGCCCTGCTGCAGCTGCTGCTGGATGAGTCGCGGATCGTTGAACTCGGCGGCCTTGACGAAGTCGTCGACCGACATCGCCTGCGCCACGCCGCAGGCCAGCAGGGCCCAGGCCGCCAGCCAGCGCTTCATGCTGTCTCCGGCAGCCGGAACAGCCGGCGCGTGTTGGCCGCGGTCAGCGCCGCCAGCTCGGGCAGCGGCAGGCGCAGCGCATCGGCCACCGCCTTCGCGACATGCGGCACATAGGCCGGCGTGTTGGTCTTGCCGCGGAAGGGCACCGGCGCCAGGTAGGGGCTGTCGGTCTCGATCAGCAGCCGCTCCGGCGGCAACTGCGGCAGCAGGTCGCGCAGGTCTTGCGCGTTCTTGAAGCTGACGATGCCCGAGAACGAGATGTAGTAGCCGCGCTCCACTGCCGCCAGCGCCACCTCGGCCGATTCGGTGAAGCAATGGAAAACGCCGCCGGCCTGCTCGCCGCCCTCCTCGTCCAGCACGCGCAGCGTGTCGGCCGCGCTGGCGCGGGTGTGGATGACCAGCGGCTTGGCCGCCGCCTTGGCGGCGCGGATGTGAGTGCGGAAGCGCTCGCGCTGCCATTCCATGTCGTCGATGCTGCGGCCGTTCAGGCGGTAGTAGTCCAGCCCGGTCTCGCCGATGGCGACCACCTTGGGCCGGGCCGCCAGCTGCACCAGCTCGGCCACGTCGGGCTCGCGCATGTCCTCGGTGTCGGGATGCACGCCCACGGTGGACCACAGCTGCGCATGCTCGACGGCCAGCGCATGCACGGCCTCGAACTCCTCCATCTGCGTGCAGATGCAGATGGCCTGGTCGACCTGCGCGTTGCGCATGTCGGAGAGGATGTCGGGGAGCCTCTCCCTCAGCTCCGGGAAGCTGAGGTGGCAATGAGAGTCGATAAACATCAAAGGGTCTGCGTGGGCTTGCTCGACGAGATCGCCGTACCCAGGATCTCCTCGATGCGCAGGCGGATCAGCCGGGTCTTCTCGTCGCCGGGGAAGCGCACGCCCACGCCCTGGGTGCGGCCGCCCGACGCATTGGCCGGCGTCAGCCAGGCGACCTTGCCGGCCACGGGATAGCGCTGGTTGTCCTCGGGCAGCGCCAGCAGCAGGTAGATGTCCTCGCCGAGCTTGTAGTCGCGGGTCGTGGGCACGAACAGGCCGCCCTCGGTAAAGGCCGGGATGTAGGCCGCATACAGCGCCGACTTCTCGCGGAACACCAGCTGGATCACGCTGGGCCGTGCCCCCGAAGACCCGCTGCCGGCACCGCCCACGGTGGGCAGCGGCAGCGCGCCGCCCAACTGGCTGGGCTGGAACTGCAGCGTGGCCGGACCCTGCTTGGAAGTTGCGTCGCTCATGGCCCGAGTGTATTCAGCGCGCGGCCGCCGTGATGGCGGCCTGGGCTTGCGCCACCAGCGCCTCCAGCCACAGGCCGGCGTTCAGCGGGTGGTCGGCATGGCGCGCGGCGCGGCGCAGCTCGGCGTCCCAGGCCAGCAGCGGCTGCGCCCGGCGCGGCGTGGGCAGCGAGGCCGTCGCGAAAAACTGGCCCGGCTGGCCATGGCTGCGGCGCAGCAGGTCGTGGCACAGGCGCTGCAGCGCGTCGATGGCACGCGGCGGCGCCCAGTCGGCCAGCGCCGCCGCCTCGCCGCGCGCGACGCGCTTGGGCAAGGCCTGCCAGGCCGCGTCGGTGAGGCCGTCCTCGAACCAGGCCAGCGCCTGCTGCGGCCGGCCGCCCGTGGCGGCCAGCAGGCCGGCGGCGTCCTTCACGCCCTTGGCCTCCAGCCAGGCCAGCGCCGCGGCGGTGTCGGGCAGCGCCAGCGGCAGCGGCTGGCAGCGGCTGCGGATGGTGGGCAGCAGGGCCGCGCTGTCGTGGCTGGCCAGCGCGAAGCGCAGCAGGCCGGACGGCTCTTCCAGCGTCTTCAGCAGCGCATTGGCCGCCACGCCGTTGAGCGCCTCGGCCGGGAAGATGACGGCCACCTTGGCCTTGCCGCGCGCCGACGTGGCCTGCGCGAAGGCCAGCAGGCCGCGCACCGCCTCGACCTTGATCTCGCGGCTGGGCTTGACCTTGCCGGCCTTGGCGTCGGGCTCCTCGAAGGGCAGGCCCAGCGCCTCGCGCGCCGGGGCCTCCAGCGCCTCGGGCAGCAGCAGCTGGAAGTCCGGATGCGCGCCGCTGGCGAACAGCTTGCAGCTGGCGCACTGGCCACAGGCCGGCTGGCCCGGCGCGGCGGCCTCGCACAGCCAGCTCTGCGCCAGCTTGACCGCCAGCTCCAGCTGGCCCACGCCGGCCGGTCCCTGCACCAGCAAGGCATGCGAGCGGTAGCGCGCCAGCGCGTCGGCCAGCGGCTGCTGCAGCCAGGGCAGGTCGGCGTTCATGCGGGGTAGCGCTGAGCCAGCACGCTCTCCACCTGGGTCCAGACCGCTTCCGGACTGACACTGGCGTCGATGCGCACGATGCGATGAGGCGCGGCCTGCGCGCGCTGCGCGAAGCCTCGGCGCGCGCGCTCGAAGAAGTCCAGCTGCTGGGCCTCGATGCGATCCGCCTCCCGCGCGCTGGCGCGGCGCTCAGCCGCCACCGAGGGCGGCAGGTCGAACCACAGTGTCAGCTCCGGCTCGGTGCCTTCCTGCACCCAGTCGGCCAAGGGTTCCAGGGTGGACAGCGGCAGGCCCCGGCCGCCACCCTGGTAGGCAAAGCTGGAGTCGGTGAAGCGGTCGCACAGCACGGTCTTGCCTGCGGCCAGCGCGGGCAGGATGTGGTGCTGCAGATGGTCCCGCCGGCCCGCGAAGATCAGCAGCAGCTCCGTCAGCGGGTCCATGGGCCGGTTCAGCACCAGCGCACGCAGTTCCTCTGCCAGCGGCGTGCCGCCGGGCTCGCGCGTCAGCAGCACCTCGTCTCCGCGGGCGCGAAACCACCGCGAGATCGCGGCGATCTGCGTGGACTTGCCGGCGCCGTCTATGCCTTCAAAACTGATGAATCTGCCCGTCACTTGGCCGCACGCTGGTATTTGTTGACCGCGCGATTGTGCGCGGCGAGGTCGTCGCTGAACTCGCTGCTGCCGTCGCCGCGGGCGACGAAGTACAGCGCCTGGATCGCCGCCGGGTTCAGCGCCGCCTGCAGCGAGGCCGCGCCCGGCATGGCGATGGGCGTGGGCGGCAGGCCGCCGCGGGTGTAGGTGTTGAACGGCGTGTCGGTCTGCAGGTCGCGCTTGCGCAGGTTGCCGTCGAAGGCCTCGCCCAGGCCGTAGATGACGGTGGGATCGGTCTGCAGCGGCATGCCGATGCGCAGCCGGTTGACGAACACGGCCGCCACCCGCGCGCGGTCGCCCGCGGTGCCGGTCTCCTTCTCGACGATGGACGCGAGGATGAGCGCCTCGTCCGCCGACTTCAGCGGCAGGTTGGGCGCACGCTGCGCCCAGGCCGCAGCCAGGCGCTTCTTCATCGCCGCATGGGCGCGCTTGAGCACGGTCAGGTCGCTGACGCCGCGGCTGTAGGCATAGGTGTCGGGAAAGAAGCGGCCCTCGGGCGCCACGCCCGGCTCACCCAAGGCGGCCATGATCTCGGCATCGCTCATCTGCGCGGTACGGGCCTTGAGCGCCGGTGCAGCGGCCAGCGCCGCGCGCACCTGGCGCCAGTTCCAGCCCTCAATGAGGCGCAGCTGCTCCAGCACCTCGTCGCCGCGCACCATCTTGGCCAGCAACTCGCGCGGCGTGATACCGGCATGCACCTCGTAGCTGCCGGCGCGGATCTGGCGCGCCTGGCCCGACCACTTGAACCACTGGTAGAGCAGCCGCGCATCGGTCTGCACGCCGGCCGCGACCCAGGCGCGCGCGACCTCGGCCGGGTTGCTGCCCGGCTCCACCGACAGCTCCACCGACGGCGCGGCCAGGCTCAGCGGGCTGCGCAGCCACTGCCAGGCGGCAGCGGCGGCCAGCGCCGCGATCAACAACAACGCGAGCACCGCTCGCACCAGCCACTTCATGCCCTTGCCCGGGGTCTGACCAAAGGGGGGCGATGATAATTCCGCCCATGTCTCAAGCCTCCCAAGCCTCCCGATTGCATCTCACCGACTGGGGCGTGATCCGCGCGCAGGGCGCCGATGCCGCCAGCTTTCTGCACGGCCAGCTGACCCAGGACTTCGCGCTGCTGGACCGCGACCATGCGCGCCTGGCCGGCTTCTGCACCGCCAAGGGCCGGCTGCTGGCCACGATGGTGGGCTGGCGCGGCGGCGATGAAGAAATCCTGCTGGCGCTGCCGGCCGACACGCTGGCGGCCACGCTGAAGCGGCTGTCCATGTTCGTGCTGCGCGCCAAGTGCAAGCTCAGCGATGCGAGCGCCGAGTTCGCCGTCTACGGCCTGCTGGGCACGCCGGCGGCCGAGGCCTGGACGCTGGCGCGCGACGGCGATGCGGTGCAGATCGCGCTGCCGGCTGCATCCGGGCTGGGTCGGGCACTGCGCGTGCAGCCTGCGGCGGCACCGGCTCCGCAGGGCGCCGACATCACCGCCGCCGACTGGGCCTGGGCCGAGGCCGAGGCCGGCATGGCCTGGGTGCGCGGCGCCACGGTCGAGGCCTTCGTGCCGCAGATGATCAACTTCGAGGTGCTGGGCGGCGTCAGCTTCAAGAAGGGCTGCTACCCCGGCCAGGAGGTCGTCGCGCGCAGCCAGTACCGCGGCACGCTGAAGCGCCGGCTGCAGGTGTTCGAGACCGACGGCGAGGCCGCCGTGGGCCAGGAGATCTTCCACAGCGCCGACCCCGAGCAGCCAGCCGGCGTGGTGGCCGGCTGCGGCACGCGCGGCGGCCGCTCGGTCATCGCCGCCGAGATCAAGCTCGCGGCGCTGGAAGGCGGCAGCCTGCACCTGGGCCACGCCAGCGGCGCGACGCTGCAGCCGCGCGCTCTGCCCTACGAGATTCCGCCGCAGGACTGACCCTGCCGCGGACCGGCCCCTGCGGTTGAGGGGTCGGCCACCCTGCACAGGCTTGATGAGTTAGCCAAGGCACCCCCTAGCTTTCGGTGGATGGCCCGGAAGCCGGCCGCCCATAGTGACCTGGACGGCCGCCGCGGCGGGACTCGCCCCTCTCGGTGAGGTCGTCGCCACCCACCCATCAGAGAGGTCAACCATGGCTACCAAGCGCCCAGGCGGGACCGCCGCCTACGATCCTCCGGCCACCGACGACGCCAGCGACCCGCCCGCGGCCGCCAGCGAGTAAGAGGCGCCTTCGGAGGCCGTCCTCGACAGCGCCCATGCCGAGGCCGATTCCTTCATGGCCGGCCTGGACCCGCAGCTGATGGCGGCCAAGAGCGCCATCGAAGGCCTGCTGAAGTCCTTGTCGACGGAGGCCGAAGGCGTCACCTCGGCGGCCTCCATGGACAGCAACATCGTCGGCGTGGGCATCAGCCTGGGCGAGCTGGCCGAGCACGGCGGCCCTCCGGGCGAGCCGGTGCTGGAGGTCTACACCATCGAGCCCGAGCCCGCACAGGAGACACGCGCGCGCATCGCCTCGGCGGCCGGCTTCCAGGCACTGGCATCCGCCGACTTCCCGGTGCAGGTCGTGCGCACCGGCATCGTCGACGCCCACCAGCACCGCATGCGGCTGCGCCCGTCGCCCGGCGGCATCAGCGTCGGCAACGTGGCCATCACCGCCGGCACGCAGGGCTGCCTGTGCCGCGGGCGCAGCGCACCGCGCAGCTCGCGGCTGATGATCCTCAGCAACAACCATGTGCTGGCCAACAGCAACGCGGCGCCCATCAACAGCGCCATCGTCCAGCCCGGCCCCTACGACGGCGGCCGCATGCCGGCCGACCAGGTCGCCGTGCTGGAGCGCTTCGTGCCGATCAACTTCTCGGGCGGCAACAACCTGGTGGATGCCGCCACCGGCTGGGCCTGGCCCGACCGCGTGCGCGCGGAGCTGATGTACCTCTCCGGCGGCCGGCCGACCTACTTCCGCGTGGGCAGCGCGCCGTTGGCCGCCGTGCCGGGCCTGACCGTCGGCAAGAGCGGCCGCACGACGCAGCTGACCTCGGGCCGCATCACTGCCATCGGCGTGACCGTCAACGTGAACTACGGCGGCGGCAAGGTCGGCCGCTTCGTCAACCAGATGTCCATCCGCGCCGCTAGCGGCGATTTCAGCCAGGGCGGCGACTCGGGCTCGCTGATCTGGACCTGGGACGCCCGGC
>JBKBVY010000197.1:0-6119 GCA_046289335.1 Roseateles sp.
GCCGAAGGGCAGGGCGGCGGCCAGCGCGTCGGCCTGTGCATCGGCCGTGGTGGACGCCAGCGCGTCGGCCAGCAGCGCGAACTCGGGCGGCAGCGCGGCGCCGTCGCGGGCGCGCACGCGGCCCAGCAGCGGGCGCACGCGGTCTTCGTCCAGGCCGTCGAAGGCCAGGCGGCGGGCCAGGCGGCGCGGGTCGCCCTCGGCGGCCAGCGTCAGCCAGGCGTTCCAGCGCAGCTGGGCCTCGGCTTCGTCGCCGGGCAGCGGCAGGAAGTCGCCGCCCAGTCGTTCGTCCAGCGTGCTGGCGCGGGCCCAGAGGTCGCGCAGTAGAGAGTCAGTGGCTTGCATCTTGGGTGTCCTGTGGAGATTCATCGCGGCCAGCTGGGCCGCCATCAGCCGGGCATAGACGCCCTGGCGTTGCATCAAGTCCTCGTGCCGGCCGACCTCGGCGATGCGGCCGCCGTCCAGCACGACGATCTGGTCGGCCTGGCGGATGGTGCTGAGGCGGTGGGCCAGCACGATGCGCGTGCAGCGCAGCGCCGCCAGCGCCTGCTGGATGTGGCGCTCGGAGACGCTGTCCAGCGCGCTGGTGGCCTCGTCCAGCACGACGATGCGCGGCCGGGCGACCAGCGCGCGGGCCAGTGCCAGGCGCTGGATCTGGCCGCCCGAGAAGGTGGCGCTGCCGCCTTGCAGCACGGTCTGGTAGCCCATGGGCAGCGCGGCGATCTCGTCGTGGATGGCGGTCTGGCGGCAGGCGGCCTCCACCTCGGCCAGCGTCGCGTCGGGCGCGCCCAGCAGGCTGAGGCTCAGCAGCTCGGGCCGCTGCGGCACCACGCCGATCTGGCGGCGCACGGCGGCCAGGTCCAGCGTGGCGAGGTCCAGGCCGTCGAAGCGCAGCTGGCCGCTGCTGGGCAGGTAGAGCCCCGCGATCAGCCGCGCCAGCGTGGACTTGCCGGCGCCCGACGGGCCCACCACGGCGACGAAGCTGCCGGCCGGCACCTGCAGGTCCAGGCCGTGCAGCACCTCGTCGCACAGCGGCGTGAAGCGAAAGCCCACGCC
Source organism: Roseateles sp. (assembly GCA_046289335.1). Taxonomy (GTDB): domain Bacteria; phylum Pseudomonadota; class Gammaproteobacteria; order Burkholderiales; family Burkholderiaceae_C; genus Pelomonas. Next base: position 1,054 of record JBKBVY010000197.1, read on the forward strand.
ATGCAGGCTGAGCGCGCCGCTCAAGACGGGGGCGGGGCGGGCGCTGTGGTCTTGCTCGGGCGCGGTCTGCATCACGTCGGTGATGCGTTCCATGTAGGTGCCCAGCAGGCTGAGCTGGCCCACGGTGGCGGCCAGGCCGGCCACGGGGGCCAGCGCGCCCAGGGCCAGCGCGTTCAGGCTCAGCATCTCGCCCAGCGTGAGGCGGCCTTGCAGCACCTGGTCCACGCCGTAGAACAGCAGCAGCGGGCCGGCGGTGCGCAGCGCGGCGCTGAAGGCGTCGGTGATGGCCTCCAGCCAGCCGCGCTCGCGCTCCACGGCCAGCGTGGCGTCGAACAGACCGCGCCAGCGGTCCAGCACGCGCTGCTCGGCGGCGGCGCACTTGACGGTCTCCATGTTGGCCAGCAGCTGGGTCTCGTAGTCGGCGCGCGCCGACTGCGCGGCCTGCGAGCGGTTCAGCAGCTCGTTGCGCTGGCGGCGCGTCAGCACGAACACGGCCAGCTGCAGCCCGCCCAGCACGGCCACGGCCAGCGCCATGCCGGGCGACTGCCAGGCCAGCAGCGCGGCATAACTGAGCAGCAGCGTGGTGTCCATCAGCCCGGACAGCACGGCTGCGCTGAGGATCTGGCGGATGACGGTGTTGCCCTGCAGCCGCATCATCAGGTTGCCGGTGGTGCGGCGCACGAAGAAGCCGTAGGGCAGGCGCAGCATGTGTTGCATGAGCCGGCCGGCGAGGTCGGCGTCCAGCCGCTCGCGCAGGTCCAGCAGCAGCCGGCCGCGCAGCAGGCCCACCAGCGGATGGGCCAGCACCACGGCCAGCGCGATGCGGCCCCAGGCGCCGCTGCGCCAGGCCAGCAGGGCCAGGCCCGCCAGCCCGTTGGGCGTGGCGCGGCCGTCGGGAATGAAGGCAGGCCCCGGTTCGAAGACCAGGGCAATGCCGGAATAGGCCGCCGCCAGCTGCGGCGCCGGCACGCGGCGCCGGCCGTGGGCCGGATCGAGGATGACGGCGCCGCGGGCGTCGGCCTGCAGCAGCACGACGAAGTGGCCGTCTTCCCAATGCAGGATGCTGCCGCGCGGCAGCGCGGCGAGCTGGTCGGCCGGCACGGCATGGCCGCGGCCCTCCAGCCCATGGGCGCGGGCGGCGCGCACGATGTCCAGCGCGGTCACGCCATCGCGACCGCCGTCCAGCACCGTGCGGATCTGCGCCAGCGGCACCTGCTTGCCGTGGGCGGCCAGCGCCATGCTCAGACAGGCCGCGCCGCAGTCGGCGCTTTCCATCTGCAGGACCGGGCGGATGCGGCGGGGTTGCCGGCGCTGTACGTTCGAAAGGAACGCCAGCGCGGCGGTGGCCATGGATGCCATGTGGTGTCTCCCCGCCGTGTCGCCCGAACCCATCAACCCCAGCAGCAGACGGTGACGCCGGCGCGGGTGATGGCGGGCGTCTTCTCCGACGGGCGGGCGCCGGCGATGGCCTTGAGCTGGGCGTCGTCCAGGCCGGTGGCGTTCAGGTCGAAGCGGGCGGCGTTGGTGCTGGTCAGTTGCTTGTTCATGAAGAGAGTCCTTGAAGAGAAGGTTGAAGAGGTTGTCTGTCCTGCGGCGTCGTCGTTGTCAGTGCTGCAGGGACGGAACGAATGTTCGAGCGCAGGCGTTTCAGCCCCGTTCCAGCGAAGGGGCCGCTGCGTTTCATTTGTTGGGTGCTTTTTTCACACCGCTGCCGGAGCGCGCCTCCCGGCGCGAGCGCTTCAGTGCGGCCAGCGGATCTCGGCGCGCAGCCCGCCCAGCGGGGCCTCGCCCAGCTGCACCGTGGCGCCATGGCGGCGTGCGGCGGCGCGCACGATGGCCAGGCCCAGGCCGCTGCCTTCTACCGACGCGTCCTCGCCGCGCTGGAAGCGGTCGAACACGCGCTCGCGCTGCGCGGGCGGGATGCCCGGGCCGTCGTCGTCCACGCGCAGCAGCGGCGCGCCCTCGCGGCCGCGCAGCGCGGCCACCTGCACCTGGCGGGCGCCGTACTTCACCGCGTTGTCCACCAGGTTGCGCAGCGCGGCGCGCAAGGCCTGGGCGTCGCCGTCCAGCGGCAGCGGGTCGGGCGCGGTCAGTGCCAGCGTGACGCCGGCCTTGTCGGCCAGCGGCTGCACATCGGCCACGGCCTGGCGGGCCAGCTCGGCCAGGTCCAGCGGCTGCAGCGCCGCCGCGGCACCGGGCTCGGCGCGGGCCAGCGCCAGCAGCTGCTCCACCAGGTGGGCCGCGCGGTCGATGCCGCCGCGCAGGCGGGCGATCGCGGCGTCCTGCTCCTCGCCCGGCGCGGCGCCGCGCAGCAGGCCCAGCTGCAGCTTCAGCGCGGTCAGCGGCGAGCGCAGCTCATGGGCCGCGTCGGCGACGAAGCTGCGCTGCGCATCGAAGGCCGTGGCCAGCCGTGCGAGCAGCGCGTTGAAGGCCTCCACCAGCGGCGCGACCTCGCCCGGCAGGCCGTCGGTGGGCAGGGCCTGCAGCGCGCCGGCATCGCGGGCCTGGGCCGCGCTGGCCACGCGCGCGAGTGGCGCCAGCGACACGCCGATCAGCCACCACAGGGCGGCTGCCAGCAGCGGCAGCGCCACTGCCACCGGCACGCTGCTGCGCAGCGCGGCCAGCGCCGCCATGCGCTGGCGCACGGCCAGCGGCTGCGCCACCTGGATGACGCGCAGCGGCGTGGCCGCGCCGAACACGCGCCATTCCTGCCCGCCCAGGCGCAGGTTGGAAAAGCCCAGCACCGCGCGCGCCGGCAGCGGCTCGGTCAGGCCTTGCGGCCGGCTGGAATACAGCTCCAGGCCCTGCAGCGACCAGATCTGCACGACGTAGTCGAAGCTGGGGTCGGCCAGCGCGGCGGCCTCGTCACGGTCGATGCGGCCCTGGTCGCGCAGCGACAGCGCGGTCTGGCGCAGCTGGTAGTCGAACAGCGCATCGGCCTCGGCGCGCACGCTGAAGTAGGTGGCCCCGCCCACGCCCAGCGCCGTCACGGCGCCCAGCACCGCCAGCAGCGCGAACAGCCGGCCGCGCAAGGTGCCGAGCAGCTTCCTCATGACTTCTCGGGGCCCGCGTAGTAGCCGAGACCGCGCACGGTATGAAGCAGATCGGCCCCCAGCTTCTTGCGCAGCTGGTGCATGTAGACGCTGATGGCGTTGCTCTCCAGCTCCTCGCCCCAGCCGTACAGCCGGTCCTCCAGCTGCGCGCGCGACACGATGGCGCCGGGCCGCTCCAGCAGCGCCTGCAGCAGCGCGAACTCGCGCGCCGACAGCAGCACCGGCCGCCCGCCGCGCGTGACCTCGCGCGTGGCCGGGTCCAGCCGCAAGTCGGCCACCTGCAGCGCGGTGTCGGTGCGGCCGCCGAGCCGGCGCGTGACGGCGCGCAGCCGGGCCAGCAGCTCGTCCAGCTCGAAGGGCTTGACGAGGTAGTCGTCGGCGCCGGCATCCAGCCCGGCCACCTTGTCGCCCAGCGCGTCGCGGGCGGTCAGCACGATGACGGGTGTGGCATCGCCGCGCGAGCGCAGTGCGCGCAACACCTCCAGCCCGCCGCGCTTGGGCAGGCCCAGGTCCAGCAGCACGGCGTCGAAGCGCTCGCTGCTGGCCAGCACGGCGTCGGCGGCCTGGCCGTCGCGCACCCAGTCGGCCGCGAAGCCCTGGCGGCGCAGCGACTCGCGCAGGCTGTCGCCGATCATGGAGTCGTCCTCAACGATGAGCAGTCGCATGGCGCGCATTGTGTCGGCTGCGCGCTGGCACGGCAGCGGCGGCGGGCATGGACAGCGGTACAGCGCTTGCGGCGTTGTGCGCAGCGGCGGCCTGCTGCGCCGGCTGGTGGCGCTGGCTGGTGGCGCCGCCGTGCGGCATGGCGGGGCGACCCTCATCGGGCGCGGGTCTGATGGCCCGCTTCAGCGCGCGGCCGGCAGCGTCAGCGACAGCACGGCGCCGCCGCCCTCGCGGTTGGCCGCCCAGACCCGCCCGCCGTGCGCCTGCGCGATGCGTCGGCAGATGGCCAGGCCCAGGCCGGTGCCGCCGGCGGCGTCCTTGGTGGCGCTGGACTGCACGAAGGCCTCGAAGATGCTCTCCAGCTCGTCCGGCGGGATGCCCGGGCCGCGGTCGGCCACGTCCACATGAACCTGGCCCTGGCTGTCCAGGCCGGCGCTCAGCTCGATGGCGGCGCCCATGGGCGAGAAGCGGATGGCGTTGGCCAGCAGGTTGCGCAGCAGTTGCTGCAGGCGGCGCCGGTCGGCCAGCACGGCCAGTTCCGCATCGCCCAGCGTGGTCTGCAGCCGCAGCTCGCGCGCGGCCAGCAGCGGGGCCAGCTCGCGGCCCAGCTCGGCCACCAGCGGGCGCAGGTCCTGGCGCTGCGGCTGCAGCGGCTCGGCACCCTGCTCGATCTTGCTGAGGTCCAGCAGGTCGTTGACCAGGCTGAGCATGCGCTGGCCGGCCTCGTGCACGTCGTTGAACAGTTCGGCCAGGCGCGGCTGCTCGCGCGTGCGCCGCGCGCCTATGGCCGAGAAGCCCAGGATGGACTGCAGCGGCGTGCGCAGCTCGTGGCTGACGTTGGCGATGAACTCGGACTTGGCGCGCGAGGCCTGCAGCGCCGCATCGCGTGCGGCGCGGGTGGCGCGCTCGGCCTCGCGGAACTCGCTGATGTCCATGAAGCAGGTCACGATGCCCATGGGCTTGCCGTGCGCGTCGGCGAAGGTGGACTTGCTGACGAACAGGTCGCGGCGGCGGCCGTCGCCGGCGTGCCAGACAGCCTCGTAGCTGGTCTCGCCGCCGCGCGCCAGCAGTTCGGCGTCGCGGGCATCGTGCAGCGCGGCCTCGTCGGGGCGCAGGTGGCTGGCGGCCTTGCGGCCCAGCACGTCGCTGCGGCGCCGGCCGGTGAACTGCTCCCAGGCGCGATTGACGTCCAGGTAGCGGTTGGCGTCGTCCAGCACCGACATCGGCAGTGGGCTGCTGGCCAGCAGCGAGCGCGCCAGGCCCAGTTGCGCGCGCAGTTCGGCCTGGGCGCGCACCAGGCTGGTCACGTCGCTGGCGCTGCCCACCCATTCCAGCTCGTCCGGTCGGCGC
>JBKBVY010000019.1:0-24982 GCA_046289335.1 Roseateles sp.
AGCAGATGCCGGTCGAGTCCTTCTTCTTCGCGTTGGGCAGGCCGATCTCGGCGGCGATGCGGCGCACCTCGGTCTTGGGCAGATGGCCCACCGGGAACATGGCCTTGCTCATCTGCGCCTGGCTGAGCCGGTGCAGGAAGTAGCTCTGGTCCTTCAGCGGGTCCAGCCCCTTGAGCAGCTGGAACTCGCCGTCGACCTCGCGCACGCGGGCGTAATGGCCGGTCGCGATCTTCTCGGCGCCCAGCCGCATTGCGTGGTCGAGAAAGGCCTTGAACTTGATCTCGGCGTTGCACAGCACATCGGGGTTGGGCGTGCGGCCGGCCTGGTATTCGCGCAGGAACTCGGCGAACACGCGGTCCTTGTACTCGGTGGCGAAGTTGACGTGCTCGATCTCGATGCCCAGCACGTCCGCCACCGACGCTGCGTCCAGGAAATCCTGGCGCGTGGAGCAGTACTCGTCGTTGTCGTCGTCCTCCCAGTTCTTCATGAAGATGGCGACGACCTCGTGGCCTTGTGCTTTAAGCAGATGGGCGGTGACGGCCGAATCGACGCCGCCGGACAGGCCCACGACGACACGGTGCTTCTTGGGGGAACTCATGGGCGTGATTGTCCCAAACGGGGTTCAGCCCTTCACGAGCGGGGTTGCCAGCGACGCATGCGAGAACACCGCCTCCAGCGGCAGCCGCCGCCCCGCCGCATGGTCTTGCACGCATTGCAGCACCAGCGGGCTGCGGTGGCGGTCAGCGCAGGCAGCGAGTTCGTCCGGCGTCAGCCACAGCGTGCGGCGTATGCCCTCGTCCAGCGCCCGGCCGGCGATCTCTTCGCCGACGTGGCCCGAAAACGCCAGCCGCACATAGGTGACATCCTCTAATCGCGCCGGCCGCACGAAGCGCGCCAGGTAGACGCCGAGGAAATGCTCGGGCGTGAAGTGCCGCGCCGTCTCTTCCAGCGCCTCGCGCACGACGGCTTCGACGGGGCTTTCGCCCTGCTCCAGATGGCCGGCGGGGTTGTTCAGCATCAGGCCCTCGGGCGTGTCCTCCTCGACCAGCAGGTAGCGGCCCGCGTGCTCGATCACGGCCGCCACGGTGACGCTGGGGCGGAATCTCTCTGTGGCGGTCATGCTTCGTCCTCTCGAATTCCCGCAGTGGGGCGTAGCGGGCATTGTGTAAGCTGCCCCGCACCCTGACCGAGGAGGAGATCCCATGCTGATCGGCGTCCCGCGCGAACGCGCGGCCGGAGAGACCCGCGTGGCCGTCACGCCCGAGACGGCCAAGAAGCTCAAGGCTGCCGGCCACGGCTTGCGCATCGAGTCGGGCGCCGGTGTGGCGGCCAGCGTGACCGATGCGGCCTACGAGGCGGTGGGCTGCGAGATCGTGGACCAGGCCGGCGCGCTGGGCGCCGAGCTGGTGTTGAAGGTGCGGGCGCCGAGCGCCGACGAGCTGGCGCTGATGAAGCCGGGCACCGCGCTGGTGGGCATGCTCAACCCCTTCGACCGCGAGGGCCTGGCCGCGATGGCCGCGGCCGGGCTGACCAGCTTTGCGCTGGAGGCCGCGCCGCGCACGACGCGGGCGCAGAGCATGGACGTGCTGTCCAGCCAGGCCAACATCGCCGGCTACAAGGCCGTGATGATCGCGGCGGACCGCTACCAGCGCTTCTTCCCGATGCTGATGACGGCGGCCGGCACCGTGAAGGCGGCGCGCGTGGTCATCCTGGGCGTGGGCGTGGCGGGGCTGCAGGCCATCGCGACGGCCAAGCGGCTGGGTGCGGTCATCGAGGCCAGCGACGTGCGGCCGTCGGTGAAGGAGCAGGTCGAGTCGCTGGGCGCCAAGTTCATCGACGTGCCCTACGAGACGGCCGAGGAGAAGGAAGCCGCCGAAGGCGTGGGCGGCTATGCGCGGCCCATGCCGCAGAGCTGGCTGGAGCGCCAGAAGGTGGAGGTGGCCAAGCGTGTGGCGCAGGCCGACGTGGTCATCACGACGGCGCTGATCCCGGGCCGGGCGGCGCCGGTGCTGGTGACCGAAGAGATGGTCAAGAGCATGAAGCCGGGCTCGGTCATCGTCGACATCGCGGCCCCGGCCGGCGGCAACTGCCCGCTGACGGAGGCGGGCAAGACCGTCGTGAAGCACGGCGTCGTCATCGTCGGCGAGACCAACCTGCCGGCGCTGGTGGCGGCCGATGCGTCGGCGCTGTACGCGCGCAACGTGCTGGACTTCCTGAAGCTGATCGTCACCAAGGAGGGCATGCTGACCGTGCCGCTGGATGACGACATCGTCGCGGCCTGCCGCGTCACGCAAGACGGCCAGATCACGAGGAGCTGAGCATGGAAGCCGTAGACCCCACCATCATCAATCTCATCATCTTCGTGCTGGCCATCTACGTGGGCTACCACGTCGTCTGGACGGTGACGCCTGCGCTGCACACGCCGCTGATGGCCGTCACCAACGCGATCTCGGCCATCGTGCTGGTGGGCGCCATGCTGGCCGCGGCACTCACCGAGACGCCCTTCGCCAAGGCCATGGGCGTCGTGGCCGTGGCGCTGGCGGCGGTGAACATCTTCGGCGGCTTCCTCGTGACGCGGCGGATGCTGGAGATGTTCAAGAAGAAGGAGAAGCCAGCAGCCAAGAAGGAGGGTGCGTGATGAGCATGAACCTGGTCACGCTGCTGTACCTGCTCGCCAGCGTCTGCTTCATCCAGTCACTGAAGGGCTTGTCGCACCCGACGACCTCCATTCGCGGCAATGTGTTCGGCATGGCGGGCATGGCCATTGCCGCGTTCACCACCGCCGCGCTCATCGTCAAGCTGGCCGATTCGGCGCTGGGCCTCTCCTGGGTGCTGCTGGGCCTGGTGGTGGGCGGCGGCTTCGGCGCCTGGAAGGCCAGGACGGTCGAGATGACCAAGATGCCCGAGCTGGTGGCCTTCTTCCACAGCATGATCGGCCTGGCGGCCGTGGCCATCGCAGCGGCGGCGGCCTACGAGCCCTGGGCCTTCCAGATCACGACCAAGGGTGGCGCCATCCCCGGCGGCAACCGCATCGAGCTGGCGCTCGGGGCCTTCATCGGCGCGGTCACCTTCACCGGCTCCGTCATCGCCTGGGGCAAGCTGTCCGGCGGCAGCAAGTTCCGCCTGTTCCAGGGCGCGCCGGTGCAGTTCAAGGGCCAGCATGCGTTGAACGCCGTGCTGGGCCTGGCGGCGGCCTTCTTCGTGTTCGGCTTCTGGCACAGCCAGAGCCCCATGGACTTCTGGATCGTCGTCGCGTTGGGGCTGGTGCTGGGCGTGACGCTGATCATCCCCATCGGCGGTGCCGACATGCCGGTGGTGGTGTCCATGCTGAACAGCTACTCCGGCTGGGCGGCGGCGGGCATCGGCTTCTCGCTGAACAACAGCATGCTGATCATTGCCGGCTCGCTGGTGGGTAGCTCGGGCGCCATCCTGAGCTACATCATGTGCAAGGCGATGAACCGCTCGTTCTTCAGCGTCATCCTGGGTGGCTTCGGCGGTGACGTCACCGCGGCCGCAGGCGGCGCGGCGCAGCAGCGCAACGTCAAGAGTGGCAGCGCCGACGACGCGGCCTTCGTGATGGGCAATGCCGAGAGCGTCATCATCGTGCCGGGCTACGGCCTGGCGGTGGCGCGCGCCCAGCATGCGGTCAAGGAACTGGCGGCCAAGCTGACCGAGAAGGGCGTGACGGTGAAGTACGCCATCCACCCGGTGGCCGGCCGCATGCCGGGCCACATGAACGTGCTGCTGGCCGAGGCCGAGGTGCCCTACGACCAGGTCTTCGAGATGGAGGACATCAACGCCGAGTTCGGCCAGGCCGACGTGGCCATCATCCTGGGCGCCAATGACGTGGTGAACCCGGCCGCGCACGTGAAGGGCAGCCCCATCTACGGCATGCCGATACTTGAGGCCTACAAGGCCAAGACCATCATCGTCAACAAGCGCTCCATGGCCGCGGGCTACGCCGGGCTGGACAACGAGCTGTTCTACATGGACAAGACCATGATGGTGTTCGGCGATGCGAAAAAGGTCGTGGAGGACATGTTGAAGGCGGTGGAATGACAGGGCGCTTGAGGGCGCTTGCCGCTGCAGCCAGCGTACTGCTGATCGTCTTCTGGGTCCTCAAGCCGGCCACGTTCGTCGGCTTGAACGTGTTCGACGAGGGCTTTCTCGCCAGCGGCGCGCTGGAGATCCTGCGCGGCGGCCTGCCCATGCGGGATTTCTTCGTAATCTACGGGCCCGGCGCCTACTACATGAATGCGGCGGCGTTTGCGCTGTTCGGCGAAGACCTGGCCGTGCTGCGCTACCTGCATCTGGCCTGGATGGCGCTGGCGGCACTGATGCTGGTGGGGCTGACGCGCCGCATCACCCCGCATGCGCCCAGCTGGAGCGCGGCGCTGATCTGTGCCGTCTTCCTGGCGTTTGCCACCAGCTTTCCGCCCAGCCCGGGCTATGCCGCCATTCCGGCTGCCGTGCTGGTCATGCTGGCCGTGGCCGAGCTGCCGCAGGCGCGCTTCGATGCCTCGCGGCGGGGGCTGTGGCTGGCCTCGGTCTGGCTGGGGCTGGCCGGTCTGGTGCGCTGGGACTTCGGCATCCTGGGCTTCCTGGCCGTCGCAGCGGCGTGGTTGCTGAGCCGTCCCGTGCCGGCCTGGCGCGGGCTGGTGCAGCTGGCCCTGCCCGGCTTGGCCCTGGCGCTGACGCTGTTCCTGCCCTTCGTCTGGCTGGGCGATGCGCAACGCTGGTGGCAGGAGGTGCCGCTGTTCCATCTGCGCGAGTTCAAGGAATGGCGCAACCTGGCCTTCATCGGGCCCCACCTGGAGCTGTTGCAGCGGGCCGGCAATCGCTGGGAGCTGATGCAGGTGCTGCTGCGCTGGGCGGCCTTCCTGATGCCGTTCGTGTTGGTGGCGGCGGCGTTGCCGGTGGCGGCCAGGCGGCTGCTGCAGCGGCGCGCGACGCCGGCCGATCTGCTGGCCGCGGGCCTCGCGCTGGCCAGCCTGGCGCTGCTCAACCAGCAGCGTGTGCGCACCGGCCTGAATCAAGGCTTCCCGGCACTGCTGCTGGCCCTGCCGCTGGCAGCCTATCTGGGTGGCTTGCTGGCGGCCCGCATGCGCTGGCTGCCGGCGCTGGGCGGCGGACTGGCGACGCTGCTCATCCTGTATGCCGCGCTGCCGGAGTTCCAGTCACTGCGTGCCCGGACGGTGCCGGTGACGCTGGAGCGCAACGGCGGCTGGCGGGTGTACGACTCCCCGGCCTGGCAGGCGCGGGCGCAGGACTATGTGCGCCTGGTGCAGCGGCTGCGCGAGCTGGTGCCGCCCGGCGAGCGGTTGTTCTCCGGCGTGCGCGACACCAGCCGGCTCTGGGTCAATGACGCGATGCTGTACTTCCTGGCGGACCGGCGCGCGGCGACGCGGTGGATAGAGATGGAGCCGGGGCTGACCAATGCCGCGGTGCGCCAGCCCGGGGTCGTTGCGGAACTGCAGCGGCACAGCCCGCCTTGGGTGGTGCTGTGGGACATGCAGGCCAGCGAGCCCAACCGGACGGCGCAGAGCAACGGGGAGTCGCAGCTGGACCAGTTCGTGCGTGAGCGGTACATGCTGGTGGAGCAACTGGGCGAGTACCAGCTTTGGCAGCGGCGCTGACCTGAGCTCGGGGGCGCCATGGCGCCCCGTGGCTCAGCGTGCCGTCAGCACGGTCGCACGCTTGCAGTCCATCCCCACGTGCTTCGGAGGGATCAGCGCATGCCAGGGCAGTGGATTGAGCGCAACCAGCTGGCAGGCGCCTGACAGCGTCTCCAACTGCGCGGCCGTACGTGGCCAGCCCAGCATCGCCAAGGGCGCACGCCGGAAGTAGTCGGGAAACTTCAGGTAGGCCAGGGCGAAAACACAGGCGGCTCCCAGGTTCAAGATGGCCTGCTGATGAAACAGCCTGGCGGCCTTCATGCCGCCCAGCCAGATCAACGCTGCCCCCAGCATCAAGAAGTAATGCGACGGCGTTGCCAAGGTGTGCGCGGCCTGCTGCTTCACATAGGCGGCCAGGGGCTGGCATGCGCCGAAGGTCAGCACGGCGAGGCCCTGTAGATTGCCGGTTGCACGCAGGCGGCATGCGGCGGGCAGCAGCGTGGCGGCAAGCACGCCGTAGACAGCCAGCAGGCCGAGGTGATGAGCGCGGCCAGGCATGTTGACGATGGCCACGTAAGGGTGACGGTCATGGTTGAGCAGGCCCAGCTTCGCCAACAGGTCGGGGCTCATTTGGCTCTCTTGCTCCGGCGTGCCGATGGGCGACGTGGCCATGGCCAGCAACTGGCACAGCGCGCACACCAGCAGCAGGACCAGGAACTCGGGCCTCAGCCAGGGCAGGCGCACCGGTGCGGCGCCCGTCATCCAACCCCGTGCGGCGATGGCCAGGCCGACCAAGGCAATGCTTCCAAGCCAAAGCATGGAGAACGGCCCGGTCAGGCCGCACAGGACGAACATGAGGTACTCGGCGAAGCGGCCGTGAGTCGGCCGTGGCGCAGCCTCCTGATCTTGGGCCAGGCGCAGTGTCGCGACCACCATCGCAAACTGGGCGAACCACTGCACATTCGTGATGGTGCCGAACACATCGCCCGCCTGCGGCACCAGCATGAAGGCAAGGATGCACCAAAGGGACACCATCAACCGGCCGTTGCCAAGCCGCATGGCGCAGTAGGTCAGCAGGACGGTCTCCAGCACGAGCGCGCTGACGTTGAAGGCCAGCGGCTGGAGGGCAGCGGGCAGGCTGCCTGGCCACCAGGCGGTTAGCCTTGGCAAGAAGTGCAGGTAGCCTGCATAGGGCTCGAAGAACGGCGGCTGCCTGCCGGCCCACTGCTGCGCGAAGAAGATGGCTCCGTCCTCCGCCCAGAACTGCGGCTGGATCAGTGAGTCAGGGGCCTTGAGCGCCAGCAGCAAGCCCGTCAGCAGCGAAATCGTCAACCAATGCGCAGAGGATTTCGACACTGGGGCGCCTCGACTTCAGCGGAAGGTGAGCCACTTGTGCCCGAAGTAGCTGCTCACGACGGGTACCGCGACGCCGACCGCATGGGCAATGGCCTCATGGTTGCCCGGCGTGCCCAGCCAGGGCAGCACGATGCGGGAGAGCAGGCTGCTGACGGCCACCGTTTGCACGACCGCCAGCAGGTTGACCACGCAATAGCCCAGCACCTGCTCCCGCGTCGAGTTGCGCGTCGCGTTGAAGGCGTAGCGGCGCATCAGCACAAAGCCCGTCACCATGCCGACGCCGTAGGCCGCCACGACGGCCAGCTCGAAGGGCAGCGCGAGGCTGAACAAGAAGCGCGAGCCGTAGTTGGCCGCGGCGGCGATCCCGCCAGCCGCCAGATACGCCCAGACATTGGCCCCATGGCTCATGACGGTTTTCGCAAGACGAGAAAGGATTGCTTGCCCAGCCAGAACCAGGCCCAGGGGCAGCGCAGATACAGACGCACCATCCAGGGCGCCTGCGGCAGGCGGCTCTTGGTGGTGTAGGGCAGAAAGCGGGAAATCACCAGGTCGACCTCCATGTCGATCAAAGCGGCCGCCTCGACCAGGCTGTTCTCCGTCAGCGCGGTATGGTGGTCGAAGAAATCCCAGTACTCACCGGGAATCAGTCTCACGTTGGGCTGCAGGATCAGCAGCCGGCCCGCAGGCTTGAGGATGCGGCGCGCTTCGGCCAGCGTGTCCAGCACCAACTGCTTGCTCGGCAGGTGTTCCAGGAAGTTGGACATGAACACGGCGTCGACGCTGCCGTCGGGCAGGCTGGTCAGGGCGGTGCAGCGCTCCCGCAGCACCTCCACGCCAGGACCTGCAAGCTGCGCCGTGCGCGGGTTCTCGTCGACTGCGATCTTGCGCGCCGCCGGTATGGCGTTGATGAACTCGCAATAGCCGGCGCCGACGTCCACGACGGTGTCGGTCGGCCGGATGTAGCGGCTGAAGAAGTCCTCGCACAGCACCTGCCAGATCGCCCGCTTGGGTTCCAGGCTGGCTTCGTCGAAACGATGGCGATAAAGGCGTTCAAGCTGCATCGAGGCCTTCCCATGTTGGCGGCGGCGTCCGGGCCTCAGGCCCGTGATGCACGGCCGAGCTGTGATCAACGACTCGCCGTTTCGGCCAACTCCCAGCCCACGCGGATGCTCTCGTTGATGGAGCGGTCCTCGGGGTAGTAGTAGCAGGTGTCGGCCATGAAGAAGCCCTCCAGCGAGGTCTTCATGGGCGGCAGCTTGTCGTAGAAGCCCGGCGTGCACAGCGGCTGCGCGTACTCGTAGCGGGACACGTGGCGGGCGATGATGTCCTCGCGCTTGAGGTGCGGTTGCGTCAGCAGCAGGTAGCCCGTCGCCTCGTCCAGCAGGCGCTCGTCGCTCCAGGCCCATTTGGGATGGGTCTTGGGCATGTAGTAGGGCACGTAGACGATCTTCTCGGGCAGCGGGTTGAGGTTGCTGTACTCGATGAAGCCAGGCACCTCGATGCGCGGGTCGTTGACGTTCATCCAGAAGTATTTGGTGGCCGGCTTGCGCAGCTTCAGCAGCACGCAGGCCACCGGGATGTTGGCTATGGACTCGATGCGCTGGCGCTCGTCCAGCCGCAGCTCCGGCGCCAGCCGCGGCACGTAGCGCAGCGGCACGGTGGACAGCACGCGGTCCGCGGCGAGCGTCTCGTGGCCCAGGTCCAGGCCGGTCACGCGGCCGTTCTCGGTCAGCACGCGGCGCACCGGCGAGCCCAGCCTGATCTGCGCGCCCTTGTCCTTCAGCCGGCCGGCATAGGCGTCCAACAGGATCTGCGAACCGCCTTCCAGGTAGCCCATCTGCTCCTGCAGCAGGCTCTTGCGCGACAAGGCCACGCGCTTGATGCGCGTGCCTATCCAGGCCGCCGACATGTTGTGCATGTGCTCGAAGAACTTCAGCTCGAACAGCCGCTCCCACAGCACCTTGTAGGCGCGTTCGCCGATGGCGTCGCGTATCCAGTCGGTGGCCTGCTGCTTGTCCAGCTCGCGCCAGTCGGTCACGGCCTTGGTGCGCAGCACGTGCAGCGAGAACTTGACCTTGTCGGCCAGCGACAGGTGCGGGAAGCCCAGCAGCGCCAGCGGCTTGCCCCAGTCGTACCAGCGGCCGTTGTAGTAGAAGCCCAGCTCGGTATCGGTCCACTTCAGCTTGTCGGCCAGACCGAACTCGCGCAGCGTGTCGAACAGCGGGAAGTCGGTCTTGCAGACGAAGTGGTAGTAGCGCTCCAGCTGCAGGCCGTCGAAGTTGAACGAGGCCGACATGCCGCCCAACCGGTCGTCGGCCTCCACGACGGTGACGCGGTGCCCGGCCTGGGCCAGACGGTCCGCCGCGGCCAGGCCCATGGGGCCGGCGCCGATGACGGCGTAGTGCAAGGGGGTGGTGTTCATCAGTGGGGGCTCTCCAGCACGACGCTGCTGTAGCGCGGATGGTTGAAGGTCTCGCGGACGGCCTCGGCGAAGCTCAGCGGCCTGAAGCCGAAGACCTGCTCGATGTCCACGCCGGTGAACTCGTCGCCGGCCATCAGCGCGTGCATCTGGTCCACCGTGAACGGCGGCTTCTTCATGACCAGGCTGGCCGCGCGCAGCATCAGGCCGAACAGCGGCACCGGGATGCAGACGATGGGCGTCTTCAGCCCCTTGGCGTCGCGGATCAGCCGCATCATGTCGATGTAGTCGATGCGGTCGGGGCCGGTGAGGTCGTACACCGGGCCGTCGGGCTGCTGGCGCATCATGACGAGGATGGCGCGGCAGAAGTCGAGGTTGTAGAGCGGCTGGCGCATGTAGCGGCCGTGGCCGGGGATGGGGAAGACGGGGATGCGCGCCATCAGCCGCGCCAGCCAGCCCAGGTGCTTGGGGTCGAACCAGCCGAACATCAGCGTCGGGCGCAGCACGCAATGCCGCAGGCCATGCCGGGCGGCGGTCTCACGCACCATCTTCTCCTGCGCGGTCTTGCTGCGCACGTAGTCGTCGTCGGCCACCGAGTTGACGACCGACGAGCTGGCGTGCACCAGGTAGGCCTGCGGCACGCGCTCGCGCATCACCCGCAGCACCTGCTCGGTGGCGACGAGGTTGTTGCGATGGAAGGGCTCGGAGGTCTTGCCGGCGATCTGGGCGTGCAGCTGCACCACCACGGCCGCGCCGTCGAATTCGGCCTCCCAGGCGCCGGGCACGGCCAGGTCGGCCTGCACGGTGCGCACGCCCGGGTGCAGCCGGGCCTGGATGGCGAGATTGGTCGCGTGCTTGTCCAGGGCCACCAGGTTCCGGAAGCCGGATTCGACCAGCAGGGTCACCAGGTTCTGGCCGACCAGTCCGGCCGCGCCGGTGATGACGATCTTGTCGGTGGGTTGAAGCATGGGGTCAGAGCTTGCTGCGCAGGAAAAGGGCGGGCGGCAGATGGGTCACGATGGCCATGATCCAGCGCCAGAACCAGGGGGTGTAGAGCGTGCCGTTGCGGCGCTCCAGCGCCGCCACGATGTCGGCGGCCACGCGCTCGGGCTTGGCCCACAGCGGGCCGCCCTTGGGCAGGCTGGCCGTCATCGGCGTGTCGACGAAGCCCGGCAGCACGGTCACCACGCGCACGCCGCGCGCGAACAACCGGTGCCGCAGGCCGCTGGCGAAGTTGGTGACCGCGGCCTTGGCGGCGCCGTAGACGTAGTTGCTGGCGCGGCCGCGGTCGCCGGCCGGCGACGAGATGACGCCGATGACGCCGCTGCCCTGGGCCTCGAAGCGGTTGGCCAGGTCGGTCAGCAGCGCGATGACGGACACGGCATTGGTCTGCAGGCAGCTCACGGTCTCGGCGACGCTGGTCTGCGCGAGGGCCTGATCCGGCAGCGTGCCGTGGGCGACCAGGGCCACGTCCAGGCCGCCGAAGCGCTGCCAGGCCTGGGCCAGCACCTCGGCATGCGCGTCCAGCGCATTGGCGTCCAGCACGGCGGTCGCCACGTCGGCGGCGCCGCGCACGCGCAGGTCGGCGGCATTGGCCTGCAGCGCGTCGGCACGGCGGCCCACCAGCACCAGCCGGGCGCCGCGCCCCGCATAGGCCCTTGCGACTTCATGGGCGATGGCCGACGTGGCGCCGATCAGCAGGACGCGCGGGCCGGCCGCGCTGGAGGAGGGAGGGTTCATCGGTCAATGTCCAAAGATGCGGCGCGACATGGCCGACGACAGGCCGGGATCGCGGAATGGGAGGAACTCGGCGTAGCGAGGGTAGCCGGCCTCGAACATGGCGCGGCTCTGGCGCGCGTCCTTGGCCGCGTAGAGCCGGCCGCCGGCGGCGCGCACGATGGCGTCCAGCCGCTCGAACAGCGCCAGCGTCGACGCGCCGTGGTGGGGGAAGTCCAGCGCCACGGTGGTGCCCGGCAGCGGGAAGCTCAGCAGCCCCAGGCCCTCGCGCTCGCCGAAGGTCTTCAGCACGGCCAGGAAGGAGCCCTGGCCGCTGGCGCGGATGGCGCGCAGCAGCTCGGCGGTGGCGGCCTGCTCGTCGCGGCGCGGCAGGGCGCACTGGTATTGGTGGAAGCCGCGCGGGCCGTAGATGCGATTCCATTCCAGCAGGCCGTCCAGCGGATAGAAGAACGGCAGCACATGCTGGCGCAGCGCGCCCGCGCGGCCGGCGTGGCGATGGAAGTAGGCCCAGTTGAAGGCGCGCAGGCTCATGCCGTTGATCAGGGACACGGGGGGCGTGAAGGGCATGCGCCGCGCCGCCCTGGGCGCGGGTGCGTCGGCCGCCTCGTTGGCATGGTTGGCAGCGAACAGAATGCCGCGCGCATCGGCGCCGCCGTGCACGCAGTCCAGCCACGACACCACGTAGTCGTGGCGCTGCTCGGCGTCGGCGGACAGCGCGAAGAACTCCGCCAGCGTGCGAAAAGGGCGGCTCTCGCCGGTCATCCATTCGCTGCCCACGCGCATCAGCTGCAGCCGCGCGCTGAGGATGACGCCGGTCAGACCCATGCCGCCCACGGTGGCGCGGAACCACTCGGCCCGTTCGCCCGGCCCGCAGCTGATCTGCTCGCCGTCGGTGCGCAGCAGCGTCAACGCCTGCACGTGGTGGCCGAAGCTGCCGGCACCATGGTGGTTCTTGCCGTGCACATCGTTGGCGATGGCGCCGCCCACGGTGACGAAGCGCGTGCCTGGCGTGACGGGCAGAAACCAGCCCCGTGGCAAGGCGACGCGGATGATGTCGTCCAGCAGCACGCCGGCCTCGCACTCGATCAGGCCGGTGGCGGCGTCGAAGGCGAGGAAGCGGTCCAGCCCGCGCGTCAGCCACAGCCGGCCGCCGGGGTTGAGCGCCACGTCGCCATAGCTGCGGCCGTTGCCATGCGCCAGCGCCGGCCCGCTTCCGGCCGGCAGGCGCGCCGGCCGCTCGTGCAGCCGCAGCACTGCGTGCATGTCCGCGTCGAGGCGGCCCCAGGCCTGCACGACTTCCATCGCCGTGCGCTCAGCGGGCCCAGGCCAGCAAGGCGCCGAACAAGGCGGCACAGGCCAGGCTGTAGCGGTCCTTGATCGCGAACACCACCGGGTCGTCGCTGAGGTTGCCGCGCTGGGCCTGCATCCACATGCGGCTGATCCAGTACAGCACCACCGGCAGCGTCAGCCACAGGCACTCGGGGTGGGCGTAGCGCTGCAGCACGACGTCGCTGTTCAGGTACAGCGCCAGCAGCAGCACGGCGCAGAAGCCCGAGGCCACGCCCATGGCCATCACCAGCGGCGCGTCGGTGGCCAGGTAGCCGCGTCCCGCGGCGCCGGCCCGCCCCAGCGCCAGCATGGCCTGCAGCTCCGAATAGCGCTTCAGAAAGGCCAGGCTGAGGAACAGGAACAGCGGGAAGGCCAGGAACCAGAACGAATGCGGCAGGCCCGTGGCCGCCACGCCGGCGACGATGCGCAGCGTGTACAGCAGCCCCAGCGTGACGCAGTCGACCAGCACCTTGCGCTTCAGGAAGAAGGTGTAGGCCAGGGTCAGCGCGTAGTAGATCGACAGCGTGAGCCCGAAGGCCGGCGGCAGCTGCAGCGAGATCAGCACGGAGCCCAGCAGCAGCAGCACCGTCGCGAGCAGGGCCTGGGGTACGCCTATGGCGCCGCTGGCGAAGGGGCGCAGCCGCTTGCGCGGGTGGGCGCGGTCGCTCTCCAGGTCCATCAAGTCGTTGACCACATAGACCGAGGACGCGCACAGGCCATAGGCCAGGAAGGCCAGCAGCGCGCTGGCCAGCAGGTCGGCGTCGAAGCGGAACGCGCCCAGCAACGGCAGGAACACGAGGATGTTCTTCAGCCACTGGTGCAGGCGCAGCGCCTTCAGCCAGGTGCGCAGCGAGGCCGCAGGCGCGGAGAACTCGCGCGCGACCTTGGCCTGCGCCCGCGCGGCGGACGTCACGCTGCGGGAGGCCGACACCACCACTGCCTCGCGTGCACGCCGCCACACGGGCAGGTCGTCAGACGAGTTGCCGGCGTAGTCGAAGCCGCGCTCGCCAAAGTGCTTCACCAGGCGCGCCGCCTTGGACTCGCCCGACAGGTTGGTCTGACCGTCGCTGCCCATGACCTCGTGGAACAGGCCCAGGTGATCGGCCACGCCCTGGGCCAGGCGCTGGTCGGAGGCCGTGCACAGCACCAGCCGCCGGCCCGCAGCGCGCTCGGCGCGCAGCCAGTCCAGCAGCTCGGGTGCATAGGGCAGCGTCGCGTAGTCGGGTGTGACGCGGTCGACGATGCGCTGCTTCATCTGCGCCTTGCCGCGGGCCAGCCACAGCGGTAGCAAGCCCAGCACCAGCGGGCTCTGCTTGGCCAGCAGCAATGTGGTTTCGTGCAGCAGGTCGGTCTGGATCAGGGTCCCGTCCAGGTCGACCACCAGCGGCGGCAAGGTCAGCGTATCGGGCGCATTCATGCTTGTGCGGTCGGCGGCGGTTGGGGGATGGGCCGCATCAGGCCCAGCAAGACTGCCACGCCAAGGCCCGCGGGAATCCAGAGCGAGCAAAGCCGGGCCAGCAAGGTGGCGGCCACTGCGTCCGACCAATCCATGCCCAGTGAGGTCAGCGCGAAGGCCAGCGTGGCCTCCATCGGGCCCAGGCCGGCAGGCGCCATGCTGGCGGCGCCAACGAAGATGGCCGCGGCGAAGATGGCCACGCAGGCCGCCCAGCCGATGTCAGGCGCCAGCGTGCGGGTGAAGGCGGCAAACACCAGCGCCTGCAGGCCGTAGGCCAGCGCAGCCAGGGCCACCCACAGCAGCACCTGGCCCGGCCCCCAGATCAGGGCCCAGCGGCGCAGCGGTGCGGCCAGCCGCCATGGCGCTGACAGCAGCCACCCGCGCCGGATGGCATGGGCTGCCGCCAGCGAGATCGCCAGGGCCAGCAGCACGATGGCGACGAACAAGTCGGTCTCGCGGCCCGCGAGGCCGGCGGCGACCAGGCCCAGCAGCGCCACGCCGATCACATCGGACAGCCGGTCGGTCAGGAACGCCGCCAGGGAATCCGGCACGGCCACGCCGTGCGGGCGCAGCAGCGCGCTGCGCAGCGTCTCGCCCAGCTTGCCGGGGGTCCAGGTCAGGGCAAGGCCGGCCCAGTAGATGCGAAGGCTGGCCAGCCAAGCCGGGCGGGGGCCCAGGATGCGCAGCAGCAACTGCCAGCGCATGAACCGCAAGCCGATGGCCAGCAGGCACGTCAAGCCACCCAGCAGAGCGCCCCCGGCGCCAATGCGGGAAATGCCGGCGAGCAAGGCGTGAGGGTCGGTCTGGGCAATCGCGATTGCATACAGCGCCAGCGCCGCGATCAACGTGATCCCGATGGGGCGCCCCCAGCGCGTCTGGTCCATCTGCCGTTCCGCCCCTTTGTTGCTTTGCGGCATTGTAGGAACAGCCCCATGACAGCCTGACCCCCGTCCGGGGGGGCCTGCGCCGCTATCGAATCCCCTCACCAGCGGGGTGCCGGCCATCGGTCAGAATCGCCGCCAGCAAAAAGGAGACAAGGCATGGAGCCGATCTGGCTGAAGCAATACCCGGCCGCAGTGCCGCGCGAGATCAACACGGCGCTGTACCCCAGTCTGGTCGATCTGCTCGACACGGGCTTCAAGAAGCACGGCAACAAGCCCGCCTATCTGATGATGGGCAAGAGCATCAGCTTCGCCCAGGTCGACGAGGCCTCGCGCGCGTTGGCGGCCTATTTGCAAGGCCTGGGCCTGGACAAGGGCGACCGGGTGGCCATCATGATGCCCAACGTCTTCCAGTACCCGGTCGCGGTGGCCGCGGTGCTGCGGGCGGGCTATGTGGTCGTCAACGTCAACCCGCTGTACACGCCGCGCGAGCTGGAGCACCAGCTCAAGGACTCGGGCGCCAAGGCCATCATCATCATCGAGAACTTCGCCTCGGTGCTGCAGCAGGTCATCAAGAGCGTGCCCACCAAGCACGTCATCCTCGCGGCCATGGGCGACATGCTGGGCCTGCTCAAGGGCAGCATCGTCAACTACGTCGTGCGCAACGTGAAGAAGATGGTGCCGGCCTTCGAGCTGCCCGGCGCCGTACGCTTCAACGACGCCCTCTCCAAGGGCCGCGGCCAGAGCTACAAGAAGCCGCAGCTGGGCCCGGACGACATCGCCGTGCTGCAGTACACCGGCGGCACCACCGGCGTGTCCAAGGGCGCCGTGCTGCTGCACCGCAACCTGGTGGCCAACATCCTGCAGAACGAGGCCTGGTACCAGCCGGCGCTCAAGAAAATCCCGGCCGGCGAGCAGGTCGTCACCATCTGCGCGCTGCCGCTGTATCACATCTTCGGCTTCAACGCGAACATGATGCTGTCCATGCACATTGGCGGCGCCAATGTGCTGATCCCGAATCCGCGCGACCTGCCGGCCATGCTCAAGGAGCTCAAGGGCCATCGCTTCCACAGCTTCCCGGCCGTGAACACCTTGTTCATGGCCATGGCCAACCATCCGGACTTCAACACGGTGGACTGGAGCAACCTGGTCATCTCGGTGGGCGGCGGCATGGCCGTGCAGCAGGCCACGGCCAAGCTGTGGCTGGAGAAGACCGGCTGCCCCATCGTGGAGGGCTATGGCCTGTCCGAGACTTCGCCCACGGCCACTTGCAACCCGACCGACAGCACGGCCTACACGGGCACCATCGGCCTGCCGCTGCCGCAGACCGAGCTCAAGCTGCTGGACGACGACGGCCACGAGGTGCCGCCCGGCCAGCCCGGCGAGATCGCCATCAAGGGCCCGCAGGTCATGGCCGGCTACTGGCAGCGCCCGGATGAGACGGCCAAGGTCATGACGGCCGACGGCTTCTTCCGCAGCGGCGACATCGGCACCGTCGATGAACGCGGTTACTTCAAGATCGTGGACCGCAAGAAGGACATGATCCTGGTCAGCGGTTTCAACGTCTATCCGAACGAGGTCGAGGACGTGCTGACGCAGATGCCGGGCGTGCTGGAATGCGCCGCGGTGGGCGTGCCGGACGCCAAGGCCGGCGAGGCCGTCAAGGTTGTCATCGTGAAGAAAGACCCGAATCTCACCGAGGCGGACGTGCGGGCTTACTGCGAGGCCAACCTGACCGGCTACAAACGGCCCAAGATCATCGAGTTCCGCACCGACCTGCCCAAGACGCCCGTGGGCAAGATCCTGCGCCGCGAACTGCGGGACAAGGGCTGAGCCCTTCTCCCCGCCAGCGGCGCAGGCGGTGAATCCGTCCGGGCGCTGCTTCTCACACCGTGCTCGAACTGCTGCATTCCAAGACCGAGGCGGGCCGCGCCGAGATCCGGGCGCGCGCGCTGCCGCTGTCGCGCGCGGCGCGCAACCTGCTGCTGGTGCTGGACGCCACCAAGCCGGCCGGCGACTGGCTGCGACTGGTGGCCGGCGCGACGCAGGCCGACCTGGAGGCCCTGCGCCTGCATGGCCTGATCGCGCCTCAGACGGGCGGGGCGCCGTCTACACCCGCCTCGTCGGCGCCGGCTGTGGCGCCCGCTCCTGCCCCGGCGAGCAGCGCGCTGCTGCAGGACCGCACGGCGCTCTACAACTACCTCAGCAGCGAGGCGCCCCGGCTGCTGGGCACGATCAAGGGCTACATGTTCGCGCTGGAGATCGAGAAGGCCGACAGCCTGCAGGCGCTGCAGGCCCTGGCCCAGCAGCTGGTGGAGCGGGTGCAGAAAGCCAAGGGCGACGACGCCGCCGCGGCCGTGCGGCAGGCGTTGGGCCTGCGATAGGGACAATGGGGGGCCGTTCCCCGCCGAGTCCAACTTGCCCCGCTTCTTCGTCGACATCCCGCTCGCTGCATCCGGCGAGATCGTGCTGCCCGCCGGCGCCGCCCGGCATGTGCAGGTGCTGCGCCTGCAACCGGGCGACGCGCTGACGCTGTTCGACGGCAGCGGGCCCGAGTGGCAGGCCGAGGTCACGGCCATGGGGCGCAGCGAGGTGCGGGTGCGCCTCGGTGATGCCACGCAGCCGCAGCGCGAACTGGCGCGGGCGGTGACGCTGGCCGTCGTCATGCCGGCCAACGACCGCATGGACTTCCTCGTCGAGAAGGCCACCGAGCTGGGCGCCGCGGCGCTGCAGCCGCTGGTGGCCGAGCGCTCCGTGCTGCGGCTGTCCGGCGAGCGCGCCGACAAGAAGCGCGCGCACTGGCAGGGCGTGGCCATTGCCGCGGCCGAGCGGAGCGGGCGCACGGTGCCCACGCGCATCGCCCCCGTGCTGCCGCTGGCGGCCTGGCTGGCCGCGCTGCCGGCGCCGGCGCCGGACGAATGGCGCGGCCTGCTGAGCCCGCGCGCCGCGCAGCCGCTGGCGCCGCTGGTCCAGCCGCGCGCGCTGTTCCTCAGTGGCCCGGAGGGCGGCCTCAGCGACGCCGAGGAGGCGGCCGCCCGCGCCTGCGGCTTCGCCGCCGTCACGCTGGGCCCGCGCATCCTGCGTGCCGACACCGCGCCGCTGGCCGTGCTGGCGTGGCTGGCCTTGACATGAACCGCAAGCTGGCCCTGCTGGTGCTGGCCCAGGGCCTGTTCCTGACCAACAACATCTGCTTCATGGCCATCAACGGCCTGGTGGGCCTGGCGCTGGCGCCGCAGCCGTGGATGGCCACGCTGCCCATCTGCGCCTACGTGGCGGGCGGGGCGCTGACGGCGCGCCTGGTGGGCCGCCACCAGCTGCGCTTCGGCCGCCGGCGTGGCTTCCAGATCGGGCTGGTCGTGGCCGCCATCAGCTGCGCGCTGTCGTTGTGGAGCGTGCTGAACCAGCAGTTCTGGGGCGTGGTCGTCGCGACGCTGATCGCCGGCTACTACAACGCCGGCGCGGCGCTGTACCGCTTCGCAGCCATCGAGCTGGTCGGGCCGGCCCAGCGCGAGCGGGCCATCTCCTGGGTGCTGGGCGGCGGCTGCCTGGGTGCGGTGCTGGGGCCGCTGCTGGCGCGCGAGAGCCAGTACCTGCTGGTGGCGCCGTTTGCCGGGGCCTATCTGCTGCTGATCGGCGTCGCGCTGGCCGGCCTGGTGCTGATCTCGCTGATCGACTTTCCGCCGCTGGTGCGGCCCGCGGCCGGCGCCGGCGGGCGCACGAGTGCCGAGCTGGTGCGCCAGCCGGTCTTCATCGTGGCGCTGGCGGCCAGTGCGCTCGGTTACGGCGTCATGAACCTGCTGATGGCGGCCACGCCCATCGCGATGGGTCAGTGCGGCCTGCCGTTCAGCGACGCCGGCCTGGTGCTGCAATGGCATGTGCTGGGCATGTTCGTGCCGAGCTTCTTCACGGGGCCGCTCATCAAGCGCATCGGCGTGCAGCCGGTCATGTGGATGGGCGTGGCGCTCAACGTGGGCTGCATCGCGTTCGCGCTTGCCGGCCAGGACCTCGCGCACTTCCTCGGCGCGCTGCTGCTGCTGGGCGTGGGCTGGAACTTCCTCTACATCGGCGGCACCACGCTGTTCACCCAGGCCTACCGGCCCGAGGAAAAGACCCGTGCCCAGGCGCTGATGGACACCGGCGTCTACGCGACGATGACCGTCACGTCCTTCTCGTCCGGCGCGCTGGTGACGACCGGCGGCTGGCAGTGGATGAACCTGGCCAGCCTGGTGCCCATCGCCTTGTGTGCGCTGGCGCTGGGGTTCCTGGCCTGGCGCGGGCGCTACGCGTCGGCCTGAGCGTCGCCCGCCGGCTTGCGCGCCGAGCCCTTGATGAGGTCGAAGCGGAATAGCCGGCATTCGATGGGGCCGTTCCACATCGGCACGCGGCGCGCTTCCTTGAGCCGCATCTTGCTGGGCAGCTTCATGTCGGGGCTCAGCATCCAGGCGGTCCAGCCGGCCGGGTTCTCGGTGTACTGGCGCTTCCAGTGCGCGGCCAGGCGGGGGAAGAAGTCGTCGCCGCCGTCGCGCGCCTCGCTGCCGCCGGCATCGCGGGTCATCGCGGCCTTGCCGCGCACCTCGATGCGCTCGCCGTAGGGCGGGTTCATGACGATGCTGCCGGGCATGCCGTCGGGCAGCTTGGGCGCGGGGCGCTCCAGCGCGTCGCCGCCGTTGAACTGGATGTATTGCGCCACGCCGGCCCGCTCGGCATTGCGGCGCGCGAAGTCGACCATGCGGAAGGCCACGTCGCTGGCGTAGATGGGCACGGCGGGCGGGTGGATGCGCGCGCGGGCGGCCTGCGTCATCTCGCCCCAGGCGGCCTTCATCGCGGGCGTGGAAAACGGCAGCTGGTGCTCGAACGCGAAGCGGCGCTGCAGGCCGGGCGCGGCGTCGCAGGCGATCAGCGCGGCCTCGATGGGGATGGTGCCGGAGCCGCAGCAGGGGTCGTGCAGCGCGCTGTCACCGCGCCAGCCGGCGGCGGCCAGCATCGCGGCGGCCAGCGTCTCCTTCAGCGGCGCGTCGCCCTTGTCGATGCGCCAGCCGCGCTTGAACAGCGGCTCGCCCGACGTGTCGACGTACAGCGCTGCGCGCTCCGGGCCCACGTGCAGCACCACCGGCAGGTCGGGGCGCTGCGTGTCCACGCTGGGGCGTTCGCCGGTGTGCTCGCGGATCTGGTCGCAGATGGCGTCCTTGATGCGCAGCGCGGCGAAGTTCAGGCTCTTCAGCGGCGAGCGCTGGGCGGTGGTGTCGATGCGCAGCGTGTGGCGCGGCGTGAGCCAGTCGCGCCAGTCGACGCGGCGGGCCAGCGCGTAGAGGTCGTCCTCGTGGCGGTAGGGGCCCTCGATGATCTCGACCAGCACGCGCTGCGCCAGCCGGCTTTCGAGGTTGATGCGCATCACGTCCTCGGCCGTGCCGAGCACGCCGCAGCCGCCGCGCAGGGCCTGGACCTTGCTGCGCACGCCGGGTGGCAGGAAGCGTTGGAGCTCCTCCTCCAGCAGCGGCTCGACGCCACCGGGGCAGGACACGAAGAGGGACAACTTGTTGGGCAGGCTCACGCGGACGATTGTCGCCCGCCCGGCGTTGCGTGCCGTCGGCAATGCCTAGCGGGCCCGGACCACCCGCACCTGGAAGGGCACGCCCTCGATCTCCAGGAAGTAGGAGCCGAACAGCCCGCGATGCACGATGACCTTGGGGTCCTGCAGCTCGTACAGCGCCTCGCTGTCGTCGGCAACGCGCCAGACCTGGCCGTTCTCCAGCTCGATGCGCTTGTTGGGCGTCCAGCCCTGGAACTTGCCGCGGATGCGGCTCTCGACCTGCTTGAGCGCCGGCGGCGTGCCGCCCGGCAGGCTCATCGCGTCATAGCAGCGCAGCCGGCTGGCGGCATCGGCCTGCAGGCGGCAGGCCTTCACGTCGCTGACCAGGTCTGGCGCGGCCGTGGCCGGGCCGCTCAACAGGGCGCCCAGCGTCAGTGCCATCAGGGTGTGCGGTTCATGCAAGCTCCTACAGCGCCTTGCGCAGATTGGCCGGCGCGATCTTCATGGCCTCGCGGTACTTGGCCACCGTGCGGCGCGCGCACTGGATGCCTTGCTCCTCCAGCATCGCGGCCAGCGCGCTGTCGGACAGCGGCTTCTTGGTGTCTTCCGCGGCGACGAACTGCTTGATCAGCGCGCGCACCGCGGTGCTGGAGGCCTCGCCGCCGGCTTCGGTGGACAGGCCCGAGCCGAAGAAGTACTTCAGCTCGAAGGTGCCCCAGGGCGTGGCCATGTACTTGGCGGTGGTCACGCGCGAGATGGTGGACTCGTGCAGGCCCAGCTCGTCGGCGATCTCGCGCAGCACCAGCGGCTTCATGGCCAGCTCGCCATGCGTGAAGAAGCCGCGCTGGCGCTCCACGATGGCCTGGCTGACGCGCAGGATGGTCTCGAAGCGCTGCTGGATGTTCTTGATGAACCAGCGCGCCTCCTGCAGCTGGCCGCCCAGCGGCGAGTTGCTGATGCCGCCGCGGGTGGCGCGCAGCGCGTTGGCGTACAGCTCGTTGATGCGCAGCTTGGGCGCCACCTCGGGGTTGAGCATGACGCGGAACTCTCGGCCGCTCTTGCGCACGATGACGTCGGGCACGATGGCCGCGGCCGCGCCCTGCACGAAGCGGCGGCCGGGCTTGGGCTCCAGCTGCGTGATCATCAGCTGGGCCTCCCGCAGCAGCGCCTCGTCGGCGCCGGTCTCGACCATCAGCCGGCGCATGTCGCGCCGCGCCAGCAGCTCCAGATGGCTCTTGCAGATCAGGATGGCGATGACCTGGGCGGGGCTCTTGGGGCGGGTGCGCAGCTGCAGCACCAGGCATTCGGACAGGTCGCGCGCGCCGATGCCGGCCGGCTCCAGGCTCTGCAGCAGCTTGAGCGCGATGCGCAGCCGGTCCAGCAGCTCCTCGCGCTCCTCGTCGTCGTCGGTGAAGGAGGCGGCGATCTCGTCCAGCGGGTCTTCGAGGTAGCCGTCCTCGTTCAGCGACTCGATCAGCACGTGCAGGGCCGCGCGGTCCTCGGCGGACAGGTGCATGCCGGCCAGCTGCTGGGCCAGGTGCTCGGCCAGCGTGGTCTCGGCGGACTCCTGGCTCTCGCGCTCGCCGTCGTCACTGCCGCTGCCCGGGCTGTTGCTGGGCAGCTCGCGGATGCCGTCGAAGTCGTCGCGCTCGGTGCCGTTCTCCCAGTCCTCGCGCTCGGTGCCGCCGAAGTCCTCGGCGCTCAGCTCGGGCGCATCGCCGCCTTCGCCCACCTCGCCCGCGCTGTCGCCGGCGGTTTCTGCCGGCGCGTTGGCGGCCAGCTCGGGCGTCGTGACGCTGAACTCCTCCTCCGCCTCCAGCAGCGGGTTGGTCGCCAGCATCTGCTCGACCTCCTGGTGCAGCTCCAGCGTGGACAGCTGCAGCAGCCGGATGGATTGCTGCAGCTGCGGCGTCAGCGCGAGGTGCTGACTGAGCCTTACCTGAAGGGTCTGCTTCATGATGCGGTGCCCTGCGGGCCGAGCGCCGGGCCGCTCCCAAGCCGGCCCGCGTTGGCGATGTGCTTGCGGCTCAATGCCGCAAGCATCGCCGCCCCCTCGGGGGGCCGGTCAGGTTTACCCGCGTTCAGCGGGGCAAGACTGGACGGGGGGCTCATCACATCCGGAAGTGCTCGCCGAGATAGACCTTGCGCACGTCCGCGTTGGCCACGATCTCGTCGGGGGTGCCTTCGGCCAGCACGGCACCCTCGCTGATGATGTAGGCGCGGTCGCAGATGCCCAGCGTCTCGCGCACGTTGTGGTCGGTGATCAGCACGCCGATGCCGCGACCCTTCAGGAAGCCGATGATGCGCTGGATCTCCAGCACCGCGATCGGGTCCACGCCGGCGAAGGGCTCGTCCAGCAGGATGAAGCGCGGCTGCGTGGCCAGCGCCCGGGCGATCTCCACGCGGCGGCGCTCGCCGCCGGACAGCGCCGGCGCCGGGCTGTCACGCAGGCCTTCGATGGACAGGTCGTGCAGCAGGCCGTTCAGCAGCTCGTCGATGCGCGCGGGGGACAGCGGCTTGCCGCGCTCGTCCTGCTGCAGCTCCAGCACCGCGCGGATGTTCTGCTCCACCGTCAGCTTGCGGAAGATGGAGGCCTCCTGCGGCAGATAGGAGAGGCCCAGCCGCGCGCGCGCATGGATGGGCAGGCGCTGCACCTCGTTGCCGTCGATGCGGATGACGCCGGCATCCGAGCGCACCAGGCCCACGATCATGTAGAAGCTGGTGGTCTTGCCGGCGCCGTTGGGGCCCAGCAGGCCCACCACCTCGCCGCAGTCCACGCGCACATGCACGTCCTTGACGACGCGGCGCACGCCATAGCTCTTGGCCAGGCCCTCGGCTTCGAGCCGGCTGCCGCAGGTGGGCTGGCTCGTCATGGGGTCTTGGGCGGCGTGATCGTCGTGGACGGCTGCAGCGGCAGCGGCGCCGACGCGGCCGGGCCGGACTCAGCCTCCGCGGGCGGCATGCGTACCATGCGCACACGGCCGCCCGGGTTGGGCGAGGCGCTGCCGGCCTCCAGCGAGATCACCTCGGTGCGGCTGTTGTAGACGATGACCGCGCCGGTGACCTCCTCGGCCACCGCGGCGCCGCGGGTGCGGCGCACCTTGGCATTGCCGACGAAGCGCACGGTCTCGCTGCGCGAGTCGTACTCCAGCTGGTCGGCCACGCCGTCGATGGCCTCGCCCGGCCGGTCCTGCCCCTGGCGGAAGCTGACCGGCTGGCCGGCGCCGCCCTGGGCCAGCGCCTCGTAATAGCCCTCGCGCGTCTCGCGCACGTCGACCTTGTCGGCGCGCAGCATCAGCGAACCCTGGGTGATGACCACGTTGCCCAGCAGCTCGGTGCGCTGGTTGACGCTGTCCAGCCGGCCCTGCTTGTCGGCCGTGAAGACCATGGGCTTGAGCCGGTCGGCCTTTTCCGCCTGGCTGGGCAGGGCGGCCAGGGCAAGCAGCAGGGGCAGGAGGCGTGAGGGCATGGCGGCACGGAAGTTGCAGGCCATTCTATGGGCCTGCCAGGGCCGCCAGCCTTTCCCGCGCGACAACTTGATCAGGAAAACCGCGACGGCCAGCGTCGCACCACGTCAGGCCTTGCGGCTGCGCTGGATCAGGAAGTTGCTGACCTGCAGCGCCAGCTGATGCAGCTCGTGCTCGGGCAGGCGCTGGCCGCCGGCGGCCTGGCTGGGCGAGGTCAGGAAGCGGCCGCCGATGCCGATGGCCGGCACGCCGTCGATGTTGTAGCCCTCGGACAGCTTCTCGGCCTGGGTGCACTTGGTCTGCACGCCGAAGGAGTTGTAGGCGTCCTGGTACTTGGCCGCATCGATGCCCAGGTTGCCCAGGAACTTGGCCTGGGCCTTGACGTCGTCCAGCGCCAGGCCCTGCTGGTGCATGGCCTTGAAGATGGCCGGGCGGGCCTGGGCTTCCTTGCCCAGCGCCTCCAGCGCATAGAACATGCGCTGGTGGATCTTGACGTTGGCGCGGAAGGCCACGTGCACCTTGCGGAAGGCCACGTCGGCCGGCAGCTGGCGGGCCCAGGCCTCGATGCTGTCCTCGAAGGCGTAGCAGTGCGGGCAGCCGTACCAGAAGAACTCCACCACCTCGATCTTGCCGGGCTGGGCCGGCAGCGGGCGGGACAGCGCCTTGTAGTGGCGGCCTTCGACGGGGCCGCCCTGGGCGAGGGCGGCGGGGGCGGCGCCCAGCAGCGGGGTGGTGGCGAGCAGGGCGGAGAAATCGCGGCGCTTCATGGCGTCAGGCTTCCTTGCAATGGATGCGGTGTTTCAGCGTTGTACACGAACGAGATTGGCCTCGAAGCCAGCCCCCTCAACCTTGCGCTGCAGGCCCTCGGCCTCGTCGCGCGTGTCCACCGGCCCCAGGCGCACGCGGTAGACGGTGCGGCCGGCCTGCTCGCGCTCCATGACCTTGGCGGTGAAGCCCTGGATGGCCAGCTTGGCCTTCTGCGACTCGGCGTCCTCGGGGCGGGTGTAGGCACCGGCCTGCACGAAGTAGACATAGGCATCCGCACCAGTGGCGGCCGCGGGCGTCGGGGCGCTGGCGGGGGCCGAGGCCTTGGCGGCGGCCGGCTTGGGCGCGGCGGGCGCTGCCGAACGGCAGCCTCGGCCCCGCACCGCGCGCAGCCTCGGACGTCGTCGCGGTCGGCGACGTCATCCTC